>NZ_JAPDDT010000022.1 GCF_025950235.1 Luteolibacter arcticus
CGACGATCCCGGCACGCGGTGGCGAACAAGCCCGGGCAATCCAGCGAACTCAGAAAGCGTGCCGAACACTATTGGCGGGACGCCCCTCCAACGGACTGGGGCAAGATGCCCCAGCTACTTTTTTCAGACAGGCTCCGAAGAGATCAGATCTTCACCGTTTCGCCGAGCACCGCGACATCGATCGCGCCGTCGTGTTGGCTGGTCAGCGCGTCGCGGAGTGAATTCGCGCGCTCGGGTTCGCCGTGGATCAGCCACACGTTTTTCTTCGGCCCGGTCATGCGGTGAAACCAGTCGAGCAACTCCGAGTGGTCGGCGTGGCCGGAGAAGGAGTCGATCGCTTCGATCGTCGCACGGACCTTCACCGGTTTGCCAAAGATGTTCACGACCGGCCGACCGTCACGGATCGCGCGACCCAGCGTGTGGTCGGCGCAGTAGCCCACGAAGAGCACGGTGTTCCGCGGGTTATCGAGCCCGTTCTTGAGATGGTGGCGGATGCGGCCCGCCTCGCACATGCCGGAGGCGGAGATGATGATACACGGACCGTTGGCGGAATCGTTGAGCTTCTTCGAGTCGTTCACGGCGCGGATCAGATGCAGGCCGTCGAAGAGGAACGGGTCGCGCTGGTCGAAGAGGAAGCGATATACCGTTTCGTTGAAGCACTCCGGGTGGATGCGGAAGATCTCGGTGGCATTCACTGCCAGCGGGCTGTCCACATAGACCGGCACCGGCTGCACCTTTCCGGAGTGGAAGAGCTGGTTGAGGATGTAGAGGAGCTGCTGCGTGCGCTCGACGGCGAAGGCCGGGATCATGACCTTGCCGCCTTTCTTCAGGGCGGTTTCCAGGATCTGCCCGAACTCGTCGGTGGCGCCCGTTGGCAGCTCGTGCTCGCGGCCACCGTAGGTGCTTTCCATCAGCACGAAATCCACGTCCCGCACCACGGCGGGGTCGCGCAGGATCTCATTGCCGCCGCGACCGATGTCGCCCGAGAAGAGGAAGCGCTTGGTCTTGCCGCCATCTTCTTTGTCGATGATCTCTAACAGCACCTGCGCCGCCCCGAGGATGTGACCGGCGTCGTAGAAGGTCACCGACACACCATCGGCCACTGGCATCGGTCGCTCGTAGCCGAGCGTCACGAACTGGCGGAGGCAGCGCTCGGCGTCTTCCTTTACATAGAGCGGCTTCACGGGTGGCAGGCCGTCCTTGGCGCGGTCCTTGTTCAGCCACTCGGTATCCTGCTCCTGGATGTGGGCGCTGTCCGCCAGCATGATCTGGCAGAGATCGCGGGTCGCGAAGGTGGTGTAGATGTTGCCGACAAAGCCCTGCTTGCAGAGATTCGGCAGGTTTCCGCTGTGATCGATGTGGGCGTGCGAGAGGATGACGATGTCGATCTCCTTCGGATCGAAGTGGGGGAACTTGCAGTTCACCTCGTAGCTGTCCTCGCGGTGGCCTTGATAAAGGCCGCAATCGAGCAGGATGCGGGTACCGTTGACCTCCAGCAAATGCTGTGAACCGGTGGTGGTGCCCGCGGCACCGCAGAATTTCAGTTTCATGGGCTTGTTAGGAAACAAGCACGGGGAGCGGGGGAGGGAAACGGGAAACTGAGATCAGAATGGAGTGGCGCGGGGGAATGGGATCTTCCTGTTGATTCGATCCGCTCCCAATCTATCGGGCCTTCAGCCCTTCGGAGTTCCTGCAACGCAAAACCCCGCCCGTTGGGCGGGGCTGAGGGATTTCGCCCCTTTGGGGCTGAAGAACTACGGCCTTTCGGCTGAAGAACTACGCCCTTTGCGGCTGAAGAACTACGCCCTTTGCGGCTGAAGAGTAAGGCCTGAAGCGTGAAGTACGTCACACCAGCTTCGCCTTCACCGCCTCGATCTCCTCGGTGAGTGACTCCCAGCGCGTGATGGAGGCTTCGAGCTTCGTGGTCACTTGTTCGATGGTATTGCTGACGAGGCGGAACTTCGCGGGCGATGCGACGACTTCGGGCTTGGAGAGGTCCGCGGTGGAATTGGCCTGCGCGGTTTCCAGATCGGCGATGCGCTTTTCCAGTGTGACGAGTTCGTCTTCCAGCGGCTTGAGCACCTGGCTGCGGAGCTGGCGTTGCTCGGCTTCCTGCCGCTTCTGGTCCTTGCGGGAAAGCGATGCCGCTGGCTGCCCGGGGTTTGCCTTGGCTTCCGCCGCGGCGGTGGCCGCGGCAGCGCGGGAGGAAAGCGTGGCTCCACCTTTCTCGTCTGCCGTCTTTTCGAGATAGTAGGTGATGTTTCCCTGGAACAAACGCGGGTCCTCGCCGGGACGGAACTCGAGGGTCTTGTGCACCACGGGATCGAGGAAGGCGCGGTTGTGAGAGACAATCATCACCGTGCCGGCGTAGTCGGCCAGCGCACGCCGGAGCACTTCCTGCGACTGCATGTCGAGGTGGTTCGTCGGCTCGTCCAGGATCAGAAAGTTGGCCGGTGCCACGAGCATGCGGACCAAGGCCACGCGGGACCGTTCGCCGCCGGAGAGCACGCCGATCTTCTTGAAGACATCGTCACCGCGGAACAGGAAGCAGCCTAACAGATTGCGCGCCTGCGGGGCCGCCTCACGGGAAGCGGCTTCCTCCACCGTTTCCAGCACCGTCTTGGTCGGATCCAATTCGTCGGCGTGGTTCTGGGAGAAGAAGGAGGTCGCGACTTTCAGGCCGAAGGAATGCTCGCCGCCGTCCGCGGCTTCCTGGCCGGTGATGATCCGGCAGAAGGTCGATTTGCCTGCGCCATTCGGTCCCACGATCGCGATCCGCTCGCCGCGATTGACCTCGAAGTCGAAGTTCTTGAACACCTGCAAGGTGCCGTAGGCCTTCGAAACCTTTTCGAGTTTCGCGACCAGATTGCCGCTGGGTGGGGCCGGGGGGAACTTGAAGTTCATCACCGCATCGGCGGCTTCCGGGGCGGGGATGCGCTCGATCTTGTCGAGCATCTTGATCCGCGACTGCACCAGCGTCGCCTTGTTGGCAGAAGCGCGGAAACGATCGATGAACCGCTGGATATCGGCGATCTCCCGCTGCTGTGAGGTATATTGCTTGAGCTGGATCTCGCGGCGCAGGACCGACTCCGTCTGATAGTAAGAGTAGTTGCCGGAATACTCCTCGCAACGGCCGTGGTGGAAAGCCAGCGTGCGAGTGCACAGGCCATCGAGCAGCGCGAGGTCGTGGGAGATCAGGATGATCGCGCCGGGGTAGGCGTAGAGATACTGTTCCACCCAGCGCTGGGTGCCGATGTCGAGGTGGTTCGTCGGTTCGTCCAGCAACAGGACTTCGGGCTCCTGCAGGAACAGCTTGGCCATCGCGATACGCATCTGCCAGCCACCGGAGAAGTGGCCGCAGTCCCGCTCGAAGTCGTCCTTGGAAAAGCCCAGTCCTTGCAAGACGGACTCCACCTTCGGCTTCATGCGCGCCGGGTCGGTGGAATCGAGCTGGATCTCCAACTCGCCGATTTCCTCAAGCAGTTCACCATAGGGTGACGATCGCGGATCCAGCTTTTCGAGTTCCGCGGAAAGCCGGTCGATCTTCTCCTGCAGCGCGATGGTTTCGCCAAAGGCGCGCATCGTCTCGTCCCACAGCGTGATGCCCTTCACGTGGATGCCTTCCTGCGGCAGGTAGCCGACGCGGGTGCCGCGGGGAACGACGACCTTGCCGCCGGAAACTTCCACGATCCCGGCGATCGCCTTCATCAGCGTCGATTTTCCCGCGCCGTTGTGACCGGCGAAGGCAATGCGCTCCCTCGGCAGGATCGAGAACGTGAGATCCGAGAAGAGGACGCGGGCGCCATATTCGACGCGGAGATTGTGGACGGAAAGCATGCGGCGGCGCGGAGACTTGCGGGACAGCGCCGCGGGGTCAAGGGAAGGGGTACGGAGCGATGCGTCCGAGCCGGCCGAGATTTGGGATAGAAAACGGAAAGAAAGTTCGTTAATTGGGGGCCGTGCGACGTTTTCTGCTGCTTCTGGCTCTGGTGCAAAGCGCTCCGGCGGAGGCGGACTATTGGGATCTGCCGCCGATCCGGTATTCGGACACGAAGGCGGTGGATTCGCTGGCAAAGCTCGCCGCCGACTTGGAATCCGGGACCCGGCGGATCGAGGGGGCGACGGCCTTGGACCGGCTGAAGTTCGTGCTGCGCGAGTTGCGGGTGCCGGCGGAGTCGCAGGTGCTCGTGTTTTCCAAGACCAGCCACCAGAACCCGCTGATTCACCCGAAGAACCCGCGGGCGCTCTTTTTCTCGGAGGATGCGTATGTCGGCTATGTGCCGGGCGGCGTGATCGAGGCGGTGGTCCACGATCCGGTGTTGGGGCCGGTGTTTTATACGATCGATGCGAGTCCCAAGGACGGCCTGAAAATCGAGCGGGATCTCTCCAACTGCATGTCCTGCCACGGCACCACGCGGACCGAAGGTGTGCCCGGTCTGCAGGTGCGCTCGGTCTTTCCCAATGTCGACGGTCACCCCCTGCTGGCGATGGGGACCAGCCATGTGAATCACGACACGCCGCTGCCGGAGCGCTGGGGCGGCTACTATGTGACGGGCCGCAGTTCGCTGCCGCATCTGGGGAATCGCACCTACGAGGAAGGTGGCGACGGAACGCCGCAGCCGAGCGATTTGGTAGAGGTCACCGGCTTGATCGACGCCTCGAAGTATCTGCGGCCGACGAGCGACATCGTGGCGCTCATGGTCCTGGAGCACCAATGCCGGATGCATAACCTGCTGACCGCGGCATCGATGCAGTACCGCCGCGCGCATTTCCTGAGCCGGGCGCTGGACCGGCAGGGTGACCCGGACGCGGGCAGTGCCGGGCGCGTGGCGGATGGAGCGGCGGAGAAAATCGCCGAGTGCCTGTTCTTCAAGGACGAGGCCGATCCGGGTGAAGGGATCGAAGGTGGCGAGGCCTTCCAGAAGACCTTCGCGGCGCACTATCCGCGGACGAAGAACGGTGAGTCGCTGGTGGATTTCCAGCTCTACGGCCGCATCTTCAAGAACCGCTGCTCCTACATGGTCTATTCACAGGCCTTCTTCGATCTGCCGCCACGGGTGAAGTCGGCGGTGATCGCAAAGATGAAGGCCGTGCTCGCGGGTGAGGAGCCGGCCTTCGACTGGTTGAAGGAATCGGAGCGGAAACGGATCTCCACCATTCTAACGGAAACGCTGCCGGACTGGCAGGGGTGACCGGGACCTGCGGTACCGGCCGGCTGATGGGAAGGACATCTTGGGGGGAGTAGGATGTCCTCCGTCACCGCCGGCCGGCCCGGTTAGGTCGGGGGGATGGGTGCAGAGGGTGAACAACCTCTTTGAAATCATTGACTGATCTCGCCCATTTGGGCGCGGATCTGAAGGGTGCGATCGACGGAAAAGGTGATGTGGCTGAGGCGCTCGAGTCCGAACGGGGTGCGGGTCAGCATTTCGATGGTGTAGATGCCATCGGTGGTAGCCAGTGAGCTGTAGTCGGAGACCGAGACGAGGTTGCCTGCGCTATACTCGTTGGTGTTATTCCATGTGGAGCCGGGAAGGACGGCACCCTCCGTGCCCAGTTTTTCCGGGCCCTTGTAGATCTGGAGCCAGATGCTGGAGCCCGGGTAAACATCGGTGTAGGTGGCCGAGAGCGTCGGCAAGTTGAAGCGGATCTTTTGACCGGCGGTGATTCCTTGGACGCCGCCGGAGGCGACCGGCCAGACTTGCACGAGGGCGGTGGCAATCTGGGATTGGGTGATGGTGCCGTCGCTCAGTGCATGGATCACGAAGTGCTCCTCGCCGTTGACCTTCGAGGGGTCGGCGGCCTTCAAGTTCGTGACCGGAAAGCTCAGGGCCGCGGTGCCATTGGTGGTGATGTAGGCGCTCGTCAGTGGCTTGCCGCCCAGGGCGGTGGTGAGCGGAATCGATGTTTGCTTGGCGGCGGTGTAGGCGGCGGTGTGATGTTCCATCAACACGCGGGTCGAGGCCAGCGGCAGGCCCGTGCCGGCGAGGAGGCCCGAGACGGTATAGGTCACGGTGAACGGTTGGTCAGCGCGGGTGCGGGGGACCTTGGTGTAAGGATCCAACGTCTTGACGGTGATGCTGGCGGCGGGCAGGTAGGCTCCGACCAGCTTCTGATCGAGCAGGTAGTCCTTGGCGTTGGCCTGCTCGATGGTCCAGAGCTGGAACAGCGAACCCTTGCCTTCCAGCACGCCCGAGGATGCGGCCTGGCCCTTGGAAACGACGGGCATGTTCCACGCCACGCCTGTTTCCTGCTGGGTCTGGCGGATGAAATTGGTGTAGCCTTCTCCTGCGGCGAATGCCTGCGAGCAGAGAACAAGGCTGGATAGAAGGAGCGCTTTCATCGGGTGGAGGCTACGGGAGTGGCAGGCGGCTGGGTGCGGACGGAGATCGGACCGCCGAGATGGACGGCCACAACGACCTTGTTGAACTTCTGCCATGCCTCGAGACGGCTGGGAGGAAGCGGCTTCTTGCCCGCGGCGTGATCAAAGGTGACTTCTTCGGTGAAGAGCCAGTTGCGGTTGACGGTGAGAAACTCGATCCAGGGAAGCAGGGTTCCGACGGGCTTGGCACCCACACGCGCGGCGAATGCCGGCGGGACATGAAGGACTGCGCCCTTCGGGACGATCGTCCAGTGGATGCCGTCGTTGAGGATATCGGATTGCTTGATCAACGATTGATCCCCCGGGCGAACCACCGGTGCTTCCGTGGCTGCTGCCGGTTGTGGGATGGCCGCGAGCGGGGAGGCGGACTTCTGACGCGCCGCGATTTCCGCGGGCGTGATGCGGTCTGTCATCGTCGGAGCGGCCAAGGTTACATTGGCGAGAGCGAGCAGGAGCAGGGTGGCTTTCATCCGGGGGGAGATGAGGGGGTGGGGGGAGACAGAGGGGTTATTCGAAGGTGACAAGGACCACGAGGTCCTGCAGGTCGAAGCCGGAGTTGGAGGTGTTGGTCTGGCCCAGCTCCATGAGCAGGATCAGGTCACGGTCACCGATCTTCACGGTCTTCGTCACCGTGTCCATGTAGGGCTTGAGGAAGCTTTCGATGGAACTGCCGTTGAGCGCCGGTACCGTGGTGGGGACACGGTCGCCGTTCGTCAGCATGACCAGGTTCTTGGTGGTCTGCGCGGTGTTGTAGAGAGGCAGCCAGCCGCCGTCGCGGTAGCCGCGGCCGGCGAAGTTGATGGTATCGCCTTTCTTCACGTTGGTCTGTAGCACCGGAATGCCGGGCAGCACGTTGGTCTGAAGACCATAGTAGATCCGCGACCAAGAGGCGCTGTTCTTGCTCCACATGACCTCGACCGGGAGGAACGAGAGAATGGATTCCTGGAACGAGGCACCAAGCACGCGGACCTTCATCTTGAGATCCTTCTTCGGCTTGATGATGTTCGGCGGGACAATTTCCACCACGCTGGTGACCGGCGCGGGGTATTCGATTTCCCAAGTGAGCTGGGACTTCATGCCGACGCGCACCAGGTCACGATCGACGCTGAGAGTGCCGCGGGGGATGTCGAGGTCGGCTGCGGAGGCGATGCCAAGGAGAGACAAGCACGCAAACGCGCCGATCGCCAGGCATCTGCCACCGAGGGGCAGAGGGAATTTCATGGGGGGTGGGGGGGGTGACAGCGTCAGCGGGGGGGCTGACGGGGACCATGAAACGGCCGCGGGGCCCGAAAATCAAGAGGTCCGGCGCATACTACGCGATTGCGTAATCCCGGTGAGGGTGGGCGAAAATTCGATGTAGATCATTGATTTATAGTGCTCTTATACCCCAATAAAAATCCCCGCGGTTGGCATATGGAACGCCGGCCGCAGGGATGGGATTTAGTTCGGAAAACTTAATCAAGTTCTCAACCCAGCTCTCAATCGAGCTTTATTTGTCGAGGATCGAGTTCCAGTGCTCCACGTGATCCTTCTGGCTTTCGAAAAGCGCGGTGGTGTCGTCGTGGATGGTGATCGACTTGATCGAATCGCCCTGGCGGATGGCATTCACCACGTCCTGGCCCTTGGTGACTTCGCCGAAGACGGCGTGCTTGCCATCGAGGTGCGGGGTTGCGAGGTGGGTGACGAAGAACTGGCTGCCATTTGTGTTCGGACCGGCGTTGGCCATCGAGAAGAGGCCCGGCTTGTCGTGCTTGAGCGAGCGGTCGATCTCATCGGCGAACTTGTACCCGGGACCGCCACGGCCGGTGCCGGTCGGGTCACCGCCCTGGATCATGAAATTGGCGATCACCCGGTGGAAGGCCACGCCCTCGTAGTAGCCGCGCTTGGCGAGATTGAGGAAATTGGCGGAGGTGATGGGCACCTTGGAGGCAAAGATGGTGCCTTCGATATCTCCCTTGTCGGTGTGCAGCGTGATGCGGATGTCGGACATGGCCGCTAGCCTCACCGAAGGCAGCGACCGGAGGCCAGAAGGAAATGCGTTTCCCGCGGGCTCACGCTCACACGTCGTGGTGGAACCACAGTGTCACGCACAATGCGGCTCCCACCGACCAGGTCACCCATGCCCACGGGGTAAAGTAGGGATAGATCATGAGCGCGAGACCGATCGCGACCGGCTTCCAGCGGTCCAGCGCCTTCCCATATCGCCACGCACCGATGCCGATGATGCTGAAGAGCAAGCCGGCGATGATGTTGGATGGCTGAAACATCGGGAGAGGCTTAGCATTTGCTTCCCGCCTACGCAAGCCGGGCGACCACATCCGCCGGAGAGGCTCCGGCCTCACGCAGGCTGCGGATCGAAAGTGCATCGTGGCGCTTGGCGAGCCGGACGCCCTTTTCGTCCGTTACCAGCTCGTGGTGGAGGTAGAGCGGTTCGGGAAACCGCAGCAAGGCCTGGAGGATCCTGTGGACGTGGGTCGAGGGCAGCAGATCCTCCCCGCGGGTCACCAGAGTGACCTGCTGGAAGGCATCGTCCACGACCACGGCGAGATGGTAGGAGGTGCCGATGTCCTTGCGGGCCAAGACCACGTCGCCCAGCAGGCCGGGATTCACGGCGATCCGGCCGTGGCGCGAGTCGGTGAAGGAGAGTTCGCCGGTGATGGCCGCCGCCTTTGGGGCATCGAGACGCCAGGCCGGTTGCTGTCCGGCGGCGAGGCGGGTGTTTCGCTCGTTCTCCGACAGCCGCCGGCAGGTGCCGGGATACAGCGCGCCCTCCGGGCCGTGCGGCGCGCTGACCATGCGGGCGACTTCTTCCTCGATCTCCCGTCGCGTGCAGAAACACGGGTAAGCGACTCCCAAGCGACGGAGATCCTCCAGTGCGGCAGAGTAGGCTGCGGTCCGCTCGGACTGCCGCAGCGCGGGGCCGTCCCATTCGAATCCCAGCCAGCGCAGGTCTTCTTCAATCGCCTCGTAGAACTCGGACTTCACCCGGGTGTGATCGATGTCCTCGAAGCGAAGCAGGAATCGGCCGCTGTCCCGGCGGGCCTGATCATGGGCGACCTTGGCGGCGTAGGCGTGACCGAGGTGCAGTCGGCCGGTCGGACTCGGGGCAAAGCGGGTGACGGTAGCGGGCATCGGGCATCGGGCGAGGCGGCGCCAATCTAGCAGCCTGAACCCGCGATCGAAAAGAGCAGGATTCCGTCCCCGGGCTCGGCCGTTTTTTCCCGAATTCGTCCGGTCCATCCCGCCATGAAGGGGCGATAAATACACCATCAGCCACGACGGCGTCCTACTTTTCCGAATTCGACAGGCTGCTAGCCGTGGCGCATGCAGTAGACGAAGGTGATGACGCCCGCGATTGCCGCGAGGGCGAACACGATCTGTCCGGCTAGAACCGCCAAGGTGGGTGGCAGTCCCATCAGTCCCAGCAGAAGCGCTCCGACAATCGTGCAGATGCAGCCGGCAACGAGCAGCGAGAAAGTTGCCACCATGAGCACGGGAGCGAGAGCTCCACGGTGTTCCGGTTCAGCCGCGGCGCGCAGGAGCCCCTCGGACGCATCGAGGCGGTACCGCTGGCCCGTGCCCGTGTCCTTGCTCTGACCCGATGCGGGCGCTGGAAGAACGGGGCAACAAGCCCGAATGAAAGGAGCACTGAACCGCCTGTGTGCGTTTGCGGATGGGGGATTCATGGCGTCAGATATTTTTGGTGATTCAGAATTGGGCTGCACGAGGCACCTGAATTTTTGTGAGGCCGGGCGTTTTCCGCGATGAGATGATAGCACATGAAGCCGGATCCGCTATCATTTCTACATCCTATGTTTGCCTCGGTGGTCGTCATGCCGGGCAGGCGGGTGAGCCCGTCTCGAGATACTCCCGCGCATGTCGAGGCCGAGCCGCCGATGTTGGGCGGCGCGGCCGCAACATCAGGCAACGCGTCGTCGGCGGCCCATGAGCAGCATTCCGGACAGCACCCCCATCACCGCAATGCCCGGTTCCGGGATCGCCCCCAGGCCCGAAATTGACTGGCCCACCACGATATCGCCGGTGATTGCCGAGACGGCGCCAAAGTTCACGGCATTAAGATACACATGCAGGGCATTGGTGGTCAGACCGGTGCCACTGATCCCGTCTCCAGTAGCGATCTGCTCATTCAACACGATCGTCAGACCGATGATCCCGCCGGCATCCAACAGGATGGTATTCGGTGCCGGCGAACTGTCGATGTTCACAAAGATGGCGTTGCCGCCGACCGTGATGTTAAGATCCTGGAACACGCTGGTCCCTACCGATCCCAAGACCCCGAAATCACCCGAACTGGTCGAGGTCGATCCCAGGGTGGTCGCGGTGATGTTCAGCAAATCGCCGGGCAGGACGCTTTCCACCAGCAACACGGTCAATCCGTTGATGGTGCTCGTGCCGGAGGCCAGTCTAGTTCCGGCGAATCCATCGACGTTGGAATTGGCTGACGAGTTGATCGCGCCGTCGCCATCGTCGGTGGCCGCGCCGCTCCCGAGAACCGCCGAGACATTGACGGTGAGTACGGAGTTGGTCGTGGCGTACATCGCGGGCGCGGTGCCCGAAGAAGTGCCCAGCGGTCCCGCCTCCAGGTCCGCGAGGCTGAGCGCTGAGACATCGACGTCGATCCCGGTACCGCTTGAGGTGCCAAAGGTGACCACCGCCTGACAAGGCAGTGCTGCCGACATCAGAAGGATTGCCGCGTGGATTGAGCGGACCGTGGATTGTAGTTTCATATGGAGTCCGTTGTTATGTAGTCTTATATTCAGATGCCGGGGAAATTCAGAGGGACAGGCCGTCGTTGAAATGCCTGTCCCTCTGATGGGCGAATGCCCCACGGCGGCGGTTGGATGACCGTGACACCTTCCGTGCCGCACCCCGGGTTTCGGACGGTTTTATCTGAGGCGCACAATTACAAGATGTGCGGAAACCGCATGGGTTCCTCCCGCAACGGGCGTAATGGTTAACGCAGGCGTATTGCCTGTAGGATTGAGCACCGTGAGCGTCGAGCCAGGCACCGTCGTTTGGACCAAGCAGGTACCCACGATCTGACTGGTGCCGGTAGCCCTGCCGACAGTCGTGTATTCAAGCTCGATGATCGTTCCGTTTCCCGTCCCCGACGAATCGAGGCCGAGCACCAGTTGGCCGGGTTCCGTCACGCTAACCTGAAAGTTCACTTGATAAACGCCGATCTCCGGCAAGAGGAACTCATTGTTGCTGACACGGATGATGTTGCTGAAAGGGCCGTCCCGTGGGAACTCCACAGGACTTCCGGCCGCGACGGTCGCCGCGTTGTCGAGGGGCATCATGGCGTAGAAATCTCCATAATAACTGCCTGACACGCTTTCAGCGCCGTCCACTCCATCGGTTCCAGCCTGTCCCTGAGGTCCAGCCGGCCCTGTGGCTCCGGTTGGCCCCACAGCTCCTGTGACTCCGATGGATCCTGTCACTCCGATCGGGCCAATCGGTCCTGCCGGCCCAGTGGCTCCGGTGGGTCCTGCGGCTCCATCTTGGCCATCGGCTCCATTCATTCCCGCTGGTCCTGCCGGTCCCGTGGCACCTGCTGGTCCTGCTGGGCCAACGGCTCCAGTCATTCCAGTGGCTCCCGCTGGTCCTGCAACTCCATCTTGGCCGTCGTTTCCATCCATTCCCGCAGGTCCTGCGGGCCCCGTGGCACCTGCTGGTCCGACGGACCCTGTCACTCCGATCGGTCCAATCGGGCCAACCGGTCCTGCCGACCCCGTGGCACCTGCTGGTCCTGCTGGGCCGACGGCTCCTGTCATTCCAGTGGCTCCCGCTGGGCCTGGAGCTCCATCTTGTCCATCGGCTCCATCCATTCCTGCAGGCCCTGCCGGCCCCGTGGCTCCCGCTGGTCCAACGGACCCTGTCAGTCCAACCGGCCCAATGGGTCCGATCGGTCCTGCCGACCCCGTGGCTCCCGCTGGTCCAACAGACCCTGTCAGTCCAACCGGCCCAATGGGTCCAATCGGTCCTGCCGATCCCGTGGCACCTGCTGGTCCAGCCGGGCCAATGGCTCCGGCGGTTCCATTCGCACCCTTCGGTCCGGCCGGCCCTGGGGCTCCGTCGTCACCATCGTCCCCGGTGGCACCCTTAGGTCCGGTCGCTCCGGCGGACCCGGTGGCACCCTTCGGTCCGGCCGGTCCTGTGGAGCCGGTGGCACCCTTGGCACCGGTTGCTCCTGTGGAGCCGGTGGCACCTTTGGCACCGGTCGCTCCTGTGGATCCCGTGGCACCCTTGGGTCCGACCGCACCTGCGGGGCCTACGGGACCAGCGGGGCCCGCCGGTCCTGGCGGCCCAGGCGGGCAGTCACAGTCTTCTTCGTCGTCGTCGGGCGGGACACCGTCACATTCGCAAAGCTGAATATTCTCCCTATCAAGCACCCGGTTGTCCGGACTCGTGGTGAAGACCAGGGAGTGGACGCCAGGGCCGAGGCCGGTTGGCCGCATTGCGGTGTAAGTCTGCCTCGCATAATCATAAACGCCAACCAGGGTCACTCCGTCCAGTTTGGCCGTAATGGTGCCGTAGCGGGGGAAATTATCCAACTTGACGGTCAGGCTGATGCAGTCACAGGCGGTGACGCCGACGATGGTATTTGCCACGGCGGTTGATCCCATCGCCACAACGGCGAGCGGAATGAGCCAGGACCGGGAGAAGGAGCGGAATACCCGCCCGGATGCCTCACGCCAGCTTGTGGGCGGTGAATGCGGTTTGAAAATTTCTGGGCCAATGGTTTTCATGGATGCTATTTCTTTCTGCTCGATGGTGATAACTGAAGTTGGATGACGTCCTTGTGGGGGCGGATTGATTCCGGTGGGTGAGGCGTCTCTTCATGGACGCCCCGCCTTACGTTCAAGAACGCGACTTCAGGGTGACAAACGCATTGCTAGCGTTCATTCATAACGATATTGAATTGGGGGGGACTGAATATTCCGCTACATCAGCAGCGGGCACTCCCTCGGAATTCAACGGCGTAACTTTTCATGTCACATCGTAACTATCCCCGTTACGGCGGCAGAAAGGGGCGAAACAATCAGAACCTCCACGACACCGGCCGGTCCGGGTGTGGGGTGTAGGAGCAGAAATAGCCGGTCTTGATCCGGGCGGAGAGGTGGTGGCCGAGTGGGGGGATGGCGTCGGCGATCCTTTGGATGGCCTGTTTGATGCGCTTGGTCACGGCGCAGCGGGCGCGTTCGGCTTCGAAGGAGGTCTTGCGGTCGCGGCCGCCGAGGCCGGTGGCGTCGGCGAGGTACTCGGCGATGGCGTTGATCTCGGCGCGGGCTGTGGCGGACCGGTCGGGATCGTTGAAGCGTTCGGATTCATCCTCTTGCTCGCGCAGGTCGTCGAGGCGGCGTTTGCATTCCGCTTTGGCCTGGGGATCGAGCAAGGGGGTGCCGTCATGGCGGCTGGTCAGGACGAGTTGACCTTGGTCTCCATGGAGACGGCAGCTTGGAATCGCAGCGGGACGAGAGGATGATGCTTCAGAATCGCAGGCGACGAGATCGCTGACATGAAATTCGCGTCCGGGCGAGCGTAGCAGGAAGGCGAGGCTCTCCATGCCCTTGTTGCTTTTCAGCAATGCGAATTGCCCGTGGTAGCGGACGGTCCAGAAATCGTTCTGCCGCAGGAAACCGGCCTCGTCATGCGGCTGGAAAGCGGGTGGCCGGGAAACGGGTGGCTGGGCAACGGGTGGCTGGGAAACCAATCCGCCGACATTCTCCATCAGCGCGCGGGTGGCCGTTTCGATGTCATGCGAGCCGTCGTCCAAGGTTTCGGGGAGACCGATGGTGTCCCGGGTGGTTGGCAGAGCATTCGGGAATTCCCCTTGGTCGAGTTCAGCCATCGCGTTCGCCACGATATCGATCCGTAAAATATGCGGATGCCATGGCTCGAGGAGCACGCGGCCCTCGGCGCAGCACGCGTGCTGTCCGATGAACTCGAGGAGACGGAGGATCTGGTGGGCGTCGCGTTTGACGCGGGTCCAGTCCTTCATATCCAATAGCATGACCAGGCGGTCATAAAACGAGCTCGCCTCCCGGAATAACTCCGCGCAATCCCCGGCGGTGAGCTCGAATGGCATAGCCGGGAGGGTCCGCCTCGCCGCATCAAGGCGGGCATGTTGAAAGTGCAGAACCGTCTCCTCTCCCCGCACGCGGCATCCATCCGGGCGTCCGTCCATTTCAAATTGCTGGAGGCCCATGGGCTGGCGGACGAGAATGATTTGCCGCCCATCCGCACCCGAGCTGAGGAGGACATTGAACGCGGGATCATAGGGCCAGCTAGCCAGGCAATTCCTGAGATCCACCTCCTGAATCACGGCCGGGCTTGGGCGGCGGCTCAATTCTGATCTGGCCTTGAGACCAATTTCCAAAAGTTCGATGGCCCGTTCCACGGGTTGGTGCCCTTCAGGGGGGGCGTGGGATTTCATCTCTCGAACCAAATCGGGGGGGAGATAAAAGGGGGTTTTCATCGCGGGGAGCGTGAGGTTGGCGACGGGAGTGCCGACATTCCTGGTGGTATGGGCAGTGGTGGATCGGCGGGGATGGATCTCCGCTCTGGGTGCCGCCGTCGGGTTCAGAACGGGCGCACTGGGGGATTCACGCGCGCGGGGGGATTCACATCGCCAATGATAATTTTTTGATTCTCGGTTGTTCAGCACTAGGTAAGCTCGATTGTTATCATTCCAAACTCTATTTTGATAAATTCCTGTCTCGAATGCTGATTTAGCAGCTTTCCGATAGTTTTCGCGGTGTCCCGGCCACTTCAGCCTCAGCGTGATCGCTCCCGGCTCGGCACCAAGGCGCTGGCCCTGGCCCTGGTCTGGAGCAGGCGGGGGGTCTCGATTCTGTAACTCCTGCTGGGTCGCGACGGCTTTGCGGGTATCCCGGCGTGTCTGACCGGGATACCCGGAAAGCCTGTTTTTCGAGCCGGAAGATCCTTTCGCGCTTTCCCGATCTGGTGTTAGGATGACGGGAACCCTGTTTCTCTCCCCATGCCGCGGACCCACATTCTCGCGCTCGATCAAGGAACCACCTCCTCGCGAGCCGTCGTTTTCGACCACGAAGGCCACCCGGTGGCGGTCGGCCAGCGGGAATTTCCCCAGCAGTATCCACGACCCGGATGGGTGGAGCACGATCCGCTCGCCATCTGGGCCAGCCAGTGGTCCACCGCGGTCGAGGCGCTCGGGAAGGCTGACCTGGTTGCGGAGGACGTCGCCGCGATCGGCATCACCAACCAGCGCGAAACGACCCTGGTGTGGGAGCGTGACAGCGGCCGGCCGGTTTACCCGGCGATCGTCTGGCAGGACCGCCGCACCGCCGACGATTGCGCCCGGCTGAAAGCCGACAGCGTGGAGTCGCTTTTCACTGCCAAGACCGGTCTGCGGCTCGATCCCTATTTCTCCGGCACCAAGCTGCGGTGGATTCTCGATAACGTCGAAGGTGCGCGAGCCAAGGCGGAGGCGGGCAAGCTGATGTTCGGCACGGTTGATAGCTGGCTGCTGTGGCGGCTCACGGGCCGCACCGTCCACGCCACCGACGCGACCAATGCTTCCCGGACCTTGCTCTACAATATTCATCGCGGGGATTGGGATGACGAACTGCTGGGGATCCTCGGCATTCCTCGCTCGATGCTTCCGGAGGTGAAGGACAGCAGCGGAGTCTTCGGCGAGTCGATGGAAGGGATTCCCATCGGGGGGATTGCAGGTGACCAGCATGCGGCGCTCTTTGGCCAAGGTTGCTTCTCGCCGGGCATGGCGAAGAACACCTATGGCACCGGCTGCTTCATGCTGATGCATACCGGAGATGAGGCAGTGACCTCGCGGAACAACCTGCTCACCACGGTGGCGTGGCAGATTGGCGGGAAAAGGGAGTATGCGCTTGAAGGGTCGGTCTTCATCGGCGGCGCATTGATCCAGTGGCTGCGTGATGAACTGCAGCTCGTGCGGTCTGCCGAGGAGTGCAACCAGCTCGCGGCGAGCGTTCCGGACAGTGGCGGCATGTACCTCGTGCCGGCCTTTGCCGGGCTCGGTGCTCCTTACTGGGATCCGTATGCCCGTGGCGCGGCCTTTGGCATGAGCCGCGGCACCAACCGCGCCCACTTTTGCCGCGCGGCGCTCGAAGCCATCGCTTACCAGAGCGCCGAACTCGCCGAGTGCATGGTGCGTGACAGCGGCATCGACTTGAAGGATCTGCGCGTCGATGGTGGCGCGGTGCGCAGCGACTTGCTGATGCAGTTCCAGGCGGACTTGTTAGGCGTCGATGTCGTGCGGCCGAAGGACATCGAGAGCACGGCCGCCGGTGCTGCGTTTCTTGCGGGTCTCGCCATTGGCTTCTGGAAGGACCGGGATGAAATCCAGCGATGTCGGGAGGTGGAACGGGTCTTTTCACCACAGCGGCCAGGTTCGGAAATGGTTCCGCTGTTGGCCGGTTGGCGCAAGGCGGTCGAGCGCTCCGGGGCGTGGGAATCATGAAGCGCGCCGAACACCTCGCCGCGCTGGAATCGGAGCGCTTCGATCTGTGCATCGTGGGTGGTGGTGCCACCGGGCTCGGTGCGGCTGTCGATGCTGCGGCGCGCGGCCATCGCGTGGCATTGGTCGAGCAGGCCGACTTTGCCAAGGGAACGTCGTCGCGCTCCACCAAGCTGGTGCACGGGGGTGTGCGCTACTTGAAGCAGGGGAATGTGGCCCTTGTGCTCGATGCCTTGCGCGAGCGTGGCCGACTCGCCCAAAACGCGCCGCATCTGGTGAAGGACCTGCCCTTTGTGATCCCGACCTATCACTGGTGGGAAGGGCCCTTCTACGGCGTCGGCATGAAGGTTTACGACGCGCTCGCGGGGAAGCTCGGCTTCGGTGCCAGCCATCAACTTTCCAAAGAGGAAACGCTTGCCCGCATCCCAACGATCGAGCCCGATGGTCTGACCGGCGGGGTGATCTATCACGATGGCCAGTTCGACGACGCGCGGCTGGCCATTCATCTCGCGATGACGGCTGCGGATCTTGGTGCGAAGTTGGCGAACTACGTGCGGTGCGTTTCGCTGGTCAAGCAAGGTGGCAAGGTTCGCGGCGTGGAAGTCCTTGATGTCGAGAGTGGACGCACCTTCAAGATTCGTGCGAATGCGGTAATCAACGCCACCGGTGTTTTCGTCGATGAGTTGCGTCGAGCCGATGAACCATCGGCGAGCGAGATCGTGGCGGTGAGTCAAGGCATCCACCTGGTGCTGCCGAAGGATTTCATGCCCGGTGATTCCGCGATCATGATTCCGAAGACGGCGGATGGCCGCGTGCTCTTCGCGGTGCCGTGGCACGACCGCGTGGTGCTCGGCACCACCGACACGCCTCTTGCGGAGAAGTCGCTCGAACCGCGGGCGCTGCCGGAGGAGATCGATTTCCTGATGACCCATGCGGCCCGCTATCTCACGCGAGACCCGCGGCCCCAAGACGTGCTGAGCGTCTTTGCCGGACTGCGGCCCTTGGTGAAAGCGGGAACGGGCGCGAACACGGCAAGCCTTTCGCGGGATCACACTATCCTCGTTTCCGACAGCGGGCTGATCACCATCACCGGCGGCAAATGGACGACCTATCGCAAGATGGCCGAGGATGTGATCGATCGCGCGCAGGACATCGGTGGCTTCGAGAGTGTCTCGTGTCGCACCATGCAACTCCCCATCCACGGCGCAACGACTGAGGAGATCCCGGAGTCGAATCTACGTCCCTATGGCAGTGATGCCACGTGGATCCGCGCCTTGGAAGAAGCGGATCGCCTGCATCCCGCGCTCGACCTAACCGGCGCCGAAGTCCGCTGGCACGCGCGCGCCGAGATGGCCCGGACCGTGGAAGATGTTCTGGCCCGCCGCAGTCGCTGCTTGCTGTTAGATGCCCGTGCATGTATGGAGGCGGCTCCTGCCGTTGCGGCGATTTTGACTGAAGAGCTAGGAAAAGGAGACGGTTGGCGCGATGAGCAGATCAAGGAGTTCGGAACGCTGGCCGCAGGCTATGTCTTCTCCGGATGAGGTGAGTTAGGCGGAGATTTTGCGCGAGCCTTCCGACCGGCGGCCCGCTACGTCTTGGCTGTGCTCCACGTCTGGGAAACCCTTGGAACCCTCGTCTTCTGCGTGTCTGGCGCGATCGCGGCGCGGGAGAAGGAGATGGATTGGTTTGGCATGTTCGTGGTCGGGCTGATCACGGGCACGGGTGGGGGACTGCTGCGCAGCGTGCTGATCGGCGATGTGCCGCCGAGGATACTGACGGATCCGCTGCCTTTCGCCCTTGCGCTCGCGGGGGTGGGGATCGCGCTGTTAGGAGCGCCGTCGTGGAAGAAGATCCGGCGGGTGGTGTCGATCATGGATGCCCTGGGACTCGGGCTTTTCACTGTGACGGGTATTCGGATCGCGGAGGGCAAGGGCTTGCCGTGGTGGTCGTGCCTGGCGCTGGGGGTTGTCAGCGCGACCTTCGGCGGACTCTTGCGGGACGTACTGCGCAATGAAGTGCCGCTGGTATTGCGGAAGGAGATTTACGCGACGGCCTGCATCATCGGCGGGCTGGCGATGCTGGGCATGGGCCGGCTCGGATGGCCGGACGGCGTGGTGCTGGCGGTGACGACGACGATCATCGTGACCATTCGGTTGTTGGCGATTCGCTATGCGATCCACCAGTCGCAGGCGGGGTGATGGGCTGTGGCGGGACTGCGTGCTTCCGGGATGGCTCGGGCTATTTGATGAATTGCGCTTGCGAGTCTCCATTCAGGCCGTCCCCTGCCGGAACGACGAAGTCGTCCCGCTACATGAAGAGGAACGACGGAGTCGCTCCGCTACGAGAAGTGATCTCTAGGCCGGGGTTCCGAAGAAATGCTCAAGCGCTTCGACGCAGCCTTCGCTGTGGTCGAGAAGGCAGGCATGGCCGCCCTGGGAGGTGACGTGCTTGCGGATTTCCGGCACGGCATTCGAGGGGCAGGCGAACATCGCCGCGGCCTCGGGGCTGAGCATCTCGAAGTCGTTGTGGCTGTCGCCGATGGCGAAGGTCTGCAGGTGGGTCAGCCCGAAGTGCCGGGCGACTTCCATCAAACTACTACCTTTCTGGTACTTCGTGTGGCCGAAGCGCAGCCAGATGGAGTTGCGCTGCCAGCCGAGGAACGGTTCTTCCGCGGCCAGCGCTTCGACCCGGCCGATGATCCATGCCATTTCCTCCACGGTGCGGGCGACGAGACCGGCGGGGTCGCCAGGTTGCTCGATCCAGGTCGCCCCGGTGTGTTCCTCGACCTCGCGACGGATCGCCTCCAGGATGTGGTGCACTTCCTTGAAGAAGCGGTGTTGATCTTGTTCGCACTGATTGTTCCATGGCTCCAGCGGCTCCCAGCGACCGGATGAGGTGGGTAACCAGATCTCGCGTTCGCGGGCGACGACCCAGTCGGGCACGAAGGGGAAACGGCAGTCGGCGAGGCCCTCGGCGACATGGCCGATCGAGCGGCCGGTATTGATGCCCCAGAGCGCACCTTTTTCGCGGCGCAGGCGCTCGATGGTGGCGAAGAACCGCGGGCTGACCGGTGGCTTGCCTGCAGGGTCGTGGAGGGTGCCGTCGAAATCGAAGGACAGGATGGCCCCGGGCAGGGCAGGGGATTCGAGCGGCTTCACGGCCCGGGGAATAGCGGGCCGGGGGCGGCGGTCAAGCGGTCACTCGACCGGGATGGCGCGCTGAGGCCGCGGCTCCTCGATCACCTCGGCGGCGCGCGGGGGCTCACCCTCCACCGGCTCGGCCTTCGGCGGGGCCTCCTCCACCGGGCGTGCCTTCGGGGGCTCCGGCAGCGGAGCGACGCGTGGCGCGGGTTCCTCGACCGGCATCGCACGGCGGGGAGGGGCGGGAGGGTCTTCCTCGACGGGCAGGGCGCGTTGCGGCTTCACTAGCACCGGGGCGGGCGGTCCCTGCTGCGGGGCGGGCGCGGGTGCCGCCGGTTCGACCTTGGGCGTGATGATGATCTGTGGCGGTGCCGGCTTATGGCGCATGCGGATTTCCACGCGGCGGTTCGGGCCCTGCTCCTCGACGCTGCCTTGCTTGAGGATTGGCTTGGTCTTTCCGAACCCGCGGGGCTCGATCTTGTCGCCCGGAAGGTAGAGCGTGCCGGTCAGGTAGTCCTTCACGGTGGCGGCGCGGCGCTTCGAAAGCTCGAGATTGTATTGATCGGTGCCGAAGAGGTCGGAGTGGCCCTCGATCCAGCAGTGGAGGCCGGGATTTTT
The DNA here is from genome assembly GCF_025950235.1 of Luteolibacter arcticus. Classification (NCBI taxonomy): domain Bacteria; kingdom Pseudomonadati; phylum Verrucomicrobiota; class Verrucomicrobiia; order Verrucomicrobiales; family Verrucomicrobiaceae; genus Neoluteolibacter; species Neoluteolibacter arcticus. Next base: position 20,636 of record NZ_JAPDDT010000022.1, read on the forward strand.
CTCGATGATCATGGCCAGCTTCATCATGCCGACGCGGGCGCTCTCGCGGAGCTCGGCGCTGTTGTATTCGAACAGCAGGTCGCTCGGCAGCATGGTCGATTTGCCCACCAGCACCTCGACTGGCAGGCCGACCATGTCGTCGAGGGTCACCACGCCATCAAGGGTGCCGGCCTCGGCGTTGCCACCGGCTCCTTTTTTCAGGAGATCCTCGGCGAAGCGGTCGATGGCGCTGTCGTCGTCGGCCACCGCGGCACCGGGATCGACGATGATCTGGGCGTCCGCGGCCAAGGGCATGGGTTCCGCAGTGCGACCCAGGTCGGGCAGAGCGGTGTCGATATCGAAGCCCGCGGCTGGATCGACCACCACGCCAGCAGGGTCCCCTTCCTGTGCGGGATTGGTCAGGCGGATGGCGAATTCCGGATCATTGATGTCCGGCTTGAGGTCCATCTCGGTGTTCTCCGGGAGCTTGCCGAGGATGTCGATTTCCTCGAGCAGCGCATTGGTGTCCGGGGGTGGAGGGGCGACGTCCTCCGGCGGATCGAGCGCTCGATCCGGAGGCAGGATTTCCACCTGCTCGATCTGCACGGGGCCGGTCTCAATCTCCGCGCCTTCGGTGGAGCCCAGGCCGATCTTGATATGGCCGAGCGCGAAAAACGCGGCGACGTGGAGGATCACGGCCAAGAAAAACGCGACGCCCGCCCACCAGCCGAGGTTGTCCGGGCCTGGCAGGCGCAGCGGCATCGATTCGCGCGATTCGCGCCAGCTATAGCCGTCGTCCACGAAGCGACTATACGCAGCAACGGCACCGTGACAATCACCTGCTTGTGTTCGATCTTGCCGCTTGGCACCCACTGTGCTGACTTAAGCTGCCATGCCTGCCAAGAAAGCCGCCAAGAAAGCCGCCGCAAAGAAGGAAGCTCCCGCCAAGGAAGTTCCGGCCGCGAAGCCAGAAGTGCCCGCCGCCGTCGAAGCTCCCGCCAAAAAAGTAGCGAAGAAAGCCGCCAAAAAGGAAGCTGCGCCCAAGGAAGCCGCGCCCAAGGCCGGAAAGAGCGCGCCAAAGGCCGAAAAGAGCGCGCCGAAGCCTCCCAAGGATGTCGCCAAGGCGGCCTACCTCAATTACTTGGACCGCAAGGCGAAGGGGCTCCCCGGCAATCCGGAGAGCGACTGGCTTGCCGCGGAGAAATCCGAGTAATCCTGACCCGCTTTGGGCTTTTCCGCGCACGGGTGTGGGCCGACAGTCCGCCCCGTGAGCTGTTCCTCCCTCGGTATTGGTTTGGCGGGCCTCGGCACCGTCGGTTCGGGTGTCGTTCTCGCTTTGGAACGCAACGCCAGCCTCATTTGCGACCGCACCGGCGGCCAGGTGAAGCTGGAAGTCGCCAAGGTGCTGGTGCGCGATCCCGCGAAGGTCCGTCCCGTCAGCCTGCCCGCTGAAACCATCACCACCTCGTGGCGCGAACTGGTCGAGGATCCGGCGGTGGATATCGTCGTCGAGCTGATTGGCGGCACCACGGACGCGTTTGAAATCGTCGCCGCGGCGTTGAAGGCGGGGAAGCCCGTCGTCACCGGAAACAAGGCGCTGCTTGCCGAGCGCGGGGCGGAGCTGTTTGCCCTGTCGAAGGAGTTCGACGCGCCGATTCATTTTGAAGCCGCGGTCGCCGGTGGCATTCCGATCATCAAGACGGTGCAGGAGAGCTTCATCGGGAATCGGATCCACTCGATCACCGGAATCATCAACGGCACCTCGAATTATATCCTCGAGCGGATGACCACCGGTTCGCTGGAATTTTCCGCGGCCCTCGCGGAGGCGCAGGCACTCGGCTACGCCGAGGCCGATCCGGCGCTTGATGTGAATGGCTGGGATGCCGCCCACAAGGCGATCCTGCTCGCCACGCTGTCCTATGGCTTCCCGATCGATCCGGCGCAGGTGCATGTCGCCGGCATCGAGCAAGTTCGCCCGATCGACATCGAGTTCGCGACGCGGCTCGGTTATGTGGTGAAGCTTTTGGCCGTGGTGCGCGAGCATCCGGATGGTGAAGTCGAGCTGCGCGTGCAGCCTTCGTTCATCGCGAAGAGCCACATTCTTGCGAGTGTCCACGGCGTGTTCAATGCAGTGGCCGTTCATGGCGATGCCGCTGGTGAGTCGCTCTTCTATGGCCGCGGCGCGGGTCAGGACCCGACTGCTTCGTCGGTGGTGGCGGACCTGGTGGAAGCGGCGCGTTCGCTCCGCCAGGCTACGGGTCATCGTGGGTTCCTTCCGTATCGCGAGAGCGGCACCTTGCTGCCGGTGGACGATACTGAAACGGCCTACTACGTTCGCTTCGATGTGACGGACCGCCCCGGCGTGATTGCCGAGGTGGCGCGAGTGCTGGCCGACGCGGGCATCGGGATTTCCGGCACCCACTCGCCGGTGAAGCCGGACCAGCCGGATGCCGAGTTTCTCGACATGGTCTTCCTGCTGCACACCTGCCGCTTTGGCCTATTGCAGGAGACGCTGGCGAAGATCGAGGCGCTCGATTGCATCAACAGCACGCCAGTGGTGTTCCGGATTGAGAAGCTTTGAGGCCGCGGCGAGCCCGTGGGACTCGCCGCGGTGCGCTTGCCATGAAATCACTTCCCTTGATGCTCGGTCGTCCCGGGCAGTGAGAGGAGATAGGCCCGGCGCTGGTCGGCGAAGGTCTTGAGGGGCATGCCGCCGTGACCGAAGCCGCGCGGTGCTTCCGCTTCGGCGGGCGCGTCGGAGGTGAGGTTGTCGAACTCCGCCGTGGTGGAGGTCTTGCGCGTGTCCGCGGCGAGTTCCTTGCCGGCCAACTCGCGGTAACCTGCCACCACTGTGCCGAGGTTCTTCCAATCGAGATCCTTGTCGGCGAGCGTGCGGACATTTGTTAGATAGCGTTCGCGCAAGGCGGGGACGGCGAGCAGCTTCGAGCGCAGTGGCTTCTTCGCATCGTCGAGGCCAGTGAGGGGATCGAGCTTCACGCCGCCTCCTTGCGGGGCTGCGGCTTGAGGGCGTGGTGCTTCATCGGGCTGGCCTTGTGGTTGCGGTGGGCCGCCGGGGCCGCGTCCGCCGCCACCTCGCGGTCCGCCAAAGCCGGGGCCGCCGGCAGCGCGGAAGGCTTCATTCATGTCGCCGGGGATCAGGTGGAACCTGCCTTCCTTGTCGCGATAGAGGCTGTAGTCGCTGGCGCGAGTCCAGTAGCCGTCGCTATTCAGCAGGCCGCAATCGAGGGCGAGGAACCAGAGGACGCTGTCAATATCGAGGAGGGGGGAGACGGCGGCTTCGAGTTGGTCGGAGGGTGTTTCCGAGAGGGTCTTGCAGAGCTGGATGAGCGACTTCCAATCGTCGTCATCGCCCGACTTCATCTCGTAGCGCTTCTTGTAGTCCTCGATGTTGTCGCCGATGTAATCGAGACCGCCTTGGCCATTCGGGGAGCCGGGGACTTTCCAGCGAGCGCCCTTCGAGGTGCGGAAGTTTTCCTGGATGAAGTCTTTGTTGAACTGCTGCTGGTTCACATAGACGCCCCAGTTCTCGCCATTGATCACGACGCGCACGAGGTTGACCTTCGGCGCGGCGATGTATTGTCGCGCGATGTGTGAATAGAGCACCGCGCTGAGGAAGCTGCCGTCGCCGTTGCTGTTGAGAAGATTGAGGGTCTTGTATCCCTCCAGGCGTTGCTTCTTCTCGGTGAAGTCGATCGCGACATTGAGCGAGCGCTTCTTGCCGGCGGGCACCATCATGTAGCTCGACATGCCGCGGAAGTGGATGCCGACGCCGGGATAGCTTTTGCCATCGACCGTCATGGTGGCGGGCACTTCGACATCGGTGCTGTGGAAGGCTTCGAGCTCGGCTTCCCAGTCGGCGTTTTCGAAATCGAGGAAGATCGTCCGCAGGGTATTCGCGGCATAGAGGTCACCGGATGCCGGCTTTATGTCGGCGGGAGAAATGCGGGCGCCGGGCGTGACTGGTGTCTCTTCTTCGCGCGGGCCGAAACCGCCGGGACCGCCGCGAAAACCACCCCGTGGTCCGCCGCGTTGTGGGCCCGGGTTTGCCTTGAGAAATTTGCGGGCGGCGGCGCGCTCGTCCTTGTCGAGGCGCTGGTTGGAGTCCTTGTCGAATTGGTGGAGGACCTTGCGATCCTCTTGCATCATCGGACCGCCGCGACCGGGGAATCCACCGGGCGGACCACCTTCGGGCGGTTGTTGGGCAAGCAGGGGAGAGAGAAGAGCGGCGGCGACGGAAAGGTGAAGTTTCATGAGGCTTGGAATCGGCCTCGGAGGAGAGAGACGGGGGAGGAACACCGGGTGGTGGGAAAGGTTTCGAGAACAATGTGGTGCGCACTTGGAGGGTGCGGTTGCGGAAGTACCGGAGGTTTCCGTCTGCCGCGAGAACGGCTTCGTGCCGCACGCGGAGCGTGCGGACCACCATGAAAAAGCCCGGGTCCTTGCGGTCCCGGGCTTTTTGTTAGAGGCGCTTCCTTTCCGCGGTGCGAATCAATGCTCGCGGCAGAATTGCTCGAAGCGGGTGAGGCCTTCGTTGAGCACGTCCAGCGTGGTGCAGTAGCTCATGCGGATGCCATCGTCGTAGCCGAAGGCGATGCCTGGAACGGCGGCCACCTTGTAGCGGCTCAGCAGCTTGTCGGTCAGGTTCATCGACTTCAGGCCGAGCTGGCCGGTGTAGATGAAGAAGTAGAAGGCACCCTTCGGCTCCACGACGCGGATATTGTGGATACCCTTGAGGCGCTGGAACATGAACTGGCGCTTCACGTCATACTCGTCGCGCAGGTCGCTGATGAAGGTCTGGTCGCCCTGCAGCGCGGCGATCGCGGCGTACTGGCAGAAGGTGGTGGCGTTGGAAACCGTGTGGTTCTGGATCTTGTCGATCGCATCCGCGAGCGGCTTCGGTGCGGCGGTGTAGCCGAGGCGCCAGCCGGTCATCGAGTAGGCCTTCGAGAAGCCGTTGACGGTGATCGTCAGGTCGTAGAGTTCCTGGCTAAGCGAGGCGATCGAGACGTGCTTGTTGTCGCCATAGACGAGCTTTTCGTAGATCTCGTCGGAAAGGATCACGATGTCTTCCGAAAGGGCGACTTCGCCGATGTCGCGCAGTTCCTTCTCGGTGTAGATCGCGCCGGTCGGGTTGGAAGGTGAGTTGAGGATGACCATCTTGGTGGCCGGGGTCATGGCGGCCTCGAATTGCTCGGCGGTCATCTTCCAGCCGTTGGACTCCTGGGTCTCGACGAGGACCGGCTTGCCGCCGGCGATCTTCACCATTTCCGGGTAGCTGACCCAGTAAGGGGTGGGGATGATGACTTCATCGCCTTCCTCGACGACGGCGAGGATGGCATTGAAGCAGGCCATCTTGGCACCGGCGGTGACGCAGATTTGCTTCGGGTCGTAGGCCAGATCGTTGTCGGCGATGAGCTTGGCAGCGAGCGCGTCGCGCAGCTCCGGGATACCGCCGGACGGGGTGTACTTGGTCTTGCCCTGCTGGAGGGCGACGATGGCGGCAGCCTTGATATGCTCCGGGGTATCGACCTCGGGTTCGCCGCCGGCCAGTCCGTAGACTTCCTCGCCGCGGGCGAGCATGGCCTTGGCCTGGTTGGTGACGGCCAGGGTGAGGGAAGGGGTAACCTCTTGGATTCGGGATGAAATGCTGTCCATGGAAGCGCGCGGATGGTGTTTCTCGCCCGGTCGGGGCGGGCACGGAGTTTTCGCGCAGCCCCCGGTCGGAGCGGGCGGCTTTTCTGACGGGCGGGAGGCCCCGGCGCAAGTGAAATGGTCAGCGGTTGACGGTCAGGGGTCATTGGGAAACGACGGGTGACCACGGGCGGGTCTGCTTTTTTCCAAGTGCGGATCAGTAAGCTTAGATGGTTGATCATCAATTAGTAGAGCCGAACGTCGGTCTTTTCGGGGCCCGTGCTTGGGAAGATCATAGTCGTCCGTGCTGCCGCATCGTCCGTGAAGGATCGAATATGAATTTCCGTCCGTCGCCGGAGCATGGTTGAAAAGACATGTCAGGCGTTCTACCCTCCAGCCGTGCAGCCCAGACCTGTCGTCAACGTGGAGGAATTCATCGGCAAGACCGTGGGTCGCCGAATGCCTCCTTCCGGTGCGGGTCTTCAAAAAACGCTCAATCAAGTGATGGCGGGGCAACAGCGCGGCATCTGCCCCCGCGGTATTTTTCGTTTCAAAACCCACGAGGACGCGGACGCATGGATGACGAAGATGACGAGCCGCAAGAGGGCGAGCTAGTTTCGCGTGCGCCCACCGAAGACGATCTGGTGTCCATGTGCCGTCTGCTGAACGCCATCGACGCACGCTATCTGATCGTCGGTGGTTTTGCCATCATGTATGCCGGATACGGCCGCACGACGGGGGATGTGGACCTGCTGCTCGACACCAGTTCCGAAAACGAAGCCAAGGTTTACCGTTGTCTGGAATCGCTTCCCGACAAGGCCGTGCTGCAGCTTCAGCCCGGCGAAGTGGAGAAATATACTGTCGTCCGCGTCGCCGATGAAATCGTGATCGATCTCATGAAGTCGGCTTCCGGGATCGACTACGAAGAGGCCTCCAAAGAAGTGGTCATTCGGGCAGTCCAGGGGGTGCCGATTCCCTTCGCCTCTCCCCGCTTGCTCTGGCGCATGAAGCGCAGCACCCACCGCGAGAAGGATGCCGCTGACCTGATCTTCCTGCGGCAGCAGTATCCCGAAGTGACCGGCGACTAAGGCTCAGGCCGTCAGGTCATTCATCCAGCCGCCGCGGGCGGTGACCCATTTGCCTTTTTTGATGACTTCGGGGAAGCCGAGGCCGTGGGAGGCGGCGGCGGTGAAGACGTCCCATGCCTGGCTGGCTAGAATCCCGGAGAGAACGATGTCGCCGCCGGGTTTGAGGGTCTTGATGATCACCGGGAAGGCTTGGATCAGAACGGTGGAGAAGATGTTGGCGAGGACGACGTCGTATTTCTTGCGCGGCTTCCACTTCAGGATGTCGAGTTCCTTGACCTCAACGCCTTCCACGTGGTTGCGGGGGAAATTCCGCTCGGCGACGGCCAAGGCGAAGGGGTCGTAATCGCAGGCGAAGGTGTCGCCGGCCCCGAGCTTCTTCGCGGCGATGGCGAGCAGGCCGCTGCCCGTGCCGAGGTCGGCGCAGGACCATCCGGGGGGGCGGGATTTCGCGACGTCCACGAGGAAGCGCAGGCAGGTCGAGGTGGTGGCGTGATCGCCGGTGCCGAAGGCCATTTCGGGCGGGATGCTGATGACATCGCGGCCGGGGAAATCCTTGGCGAGCTGCTTGAGATCCTTTGCCGTCGAGGCCTGGGTCACGATGAACTTGTCCCGGACCTTGAGCGGCGGCGGGACTTCCGGCGCGGCTTTTTTCCAATCCGCGGACAGCTTGCGGACCGAGCCGCCGAACTGCTTGGCGATGGCTTCCGCCTCCGATTTCGTGGCGCAGAAGACTTCCACGCGGACGGATTTGCCGCCCTTGATGATATGGAGCACGAAATTCGGATTGCCGTGGAAGCGATCTTCCCAGGCATCGAGCCACTTGGAGGCAGAGAGTTTCGACCAGACGAACACGCCGCGGTTTTAAGCGCGGGCAAGAAAAGTCCCAACATCAATTTTGCGGACCGAAAGACGGCGTGAGTCCCGTGGGTATCCCGTCGAACGCGTTTTTCTAGCCATGCCCTCGATCCATCGCCGCAAATTCCTCCAACAGTCCGGCCTCGGTGCCGGTGGTCTCCTGCTCGGTTTCCCCGCCATCGTGCGCGGGCAGAATCTGAACAGCCGCATCAATGTCGCCTGCATCGGTGTCGGCGGGAAAGGGGACAGCGACGTCAATGACGCGGCCAAGTGCGGCGGCACCATCGTGGGGTTGTGCGACGTGGACCGGCGCTCCCTCGACAAGAAAGCCGGCCAGTTTCCCGAGGCGAAGAAGTTCGCCGACTACCGCAAGATGCTCGCCGAGCTCGGCTCGTCGATTGACGCGGTGACGATCTCCGGACCCGACCACATGCACGGCCCGGCGGCGATGATGGCGATGGGGATGGGCAAGCACATCTACTGCCAGAAGCCGCTGACCCAGACGGTCTTCGAGGCTCGCGAGCTGAAGCGCGTCGCTTCCGAAAAGAAACTGGCCACCCAGATGGGGAATCAAGGCAGCGCCGCCGACGGTCTGCGCCGGGCGGTGGAGGTCATCCAAGCCGGCGTGATCGGCGCACCGAAGGAATTGCACGTGTGGAGCAACCGGCCGGTCTGGCCGCAGGGGATGGACCGTCCGAAGGGGTCGAGCCCGGTGCCGGAGCATCTCGATTGGGACCTCTGGCTGGGCCCTGCGGCGGACCGGCCGTTTGTCGAGAATGCCTACCATGCCTTTGCTTGGCGCGGCTGGTCCGACTTCGGCACCGGTGCGCTCGGCGACATGGCCTGCCACACGGTGAACATGCCGTTCCGCGCGTTGAAGCTGGGCTTTCCGACCGTGGTCGAGTGCGAGATGGCGTCGCGCGTTTACTCGGAAACCTATCCGCTGACCTCGCGCATCCGCTTCGAATTCCCCGAGCGTGATGGTCTGCCGCCGCTCAAGTTCTGGTGGTACGACGGCGCGCCTAACAGCGACTTCAAGCCGCTGCGCCCATACCCGAACATCGTGAAGGACGTGGTGGCCATGAACGGCAGCCTGCCGGCCAGCGGCTGCCTGATCATCGGGGACAAGGGAATCCTCTTTTCTCCCGATGACTACGGCTCGCAATTCTTCATTCAGCTCAAGGATGAAAAGACCTTCACCAAAGGCGATGACCATGAAGCTGTCAAAGCCGTGGCGCAGAGCATTCCCCGTTCGCCGGGGCACAATCAGGAGTGGTTCGACATGATGAAGAACGGCACTCCGGCTTACTCGAATTTCGAGATCGCCGGCTACCTCACCGAAATCATCCTGCTCGGCTGCATCGCCCTGCGCGTTGGTGAAGGAGTGAAGATGGAATGGGACGGTCCCGGCATGCAGTCGAAGAACTGCCCGCAGGCGGCGCAATTCGTGAAGCGAACCAATCGCGCTGGCTGGTGAGGCAATTCCTGCTCCCGCTTCTCGGCGCGCTGGCTTGCGGCCTGCTGGTGCCTGCCCTCGCGCAGGTGCCGGATGCTGGCGCGTATCGCCGCCACGCGCTGAGTCGTTCCGGCGATGCCTTGCGGGGTAAGGCGTTCTTCAATGACGAGCGGCTGCTCTGTGCCCATTGTCACTCGGTCGATGGCAGCTCGAGCAAGGCCGGTCCGGATCTCTTTGCGGCGGGCGATGCCTTTGGACGGCGCGACCTGATCGAGTCCGTTCTGAAGCCATCCGCCACGATTGCCCCGGGCTATGGTGCCGTGATCGTGCAGACGAAGGCCGGAACTGCTTTCCAAGGAACGCTCAAGCAGAAGAATGACGAGGGAGTGCAGATCATGGGCGTGGATGGGAAGCTGGTGTCCATCGCCGCCGCTGACATCAAGGAACAGTCGGGGCTAACCGTTTCGCTGATGCCGGAGGGGCTGCATGTCCAACTTACGACAGGGGAGTTCACCGACCTCATCGAATACCTGACCACCCTCAAGCAAGCCGAGGCCACGCTTGCAAGTGATCGCGGGATGCCGCTGGAGATTCCCGTGCTCGCAAAGCCGGTGACGGTCCGGCCTTTCTTCGCGAAGGAATTCAAACTGCCGCGTGGCCGGGCGGAGAGTGGTCTCACCTCGCTGCGCGCGATCCCAGGATCGCCGGGTGTGTTCATGCTGCTGCATCAGGGTGGCACGATTTGGCAGGTGACGAAGACGGCGACGGGAGAGGAGAGCGTGGTCTTCGCGAATCTTTCCGAGGTGGTCTTCAGCGAGCGGGGGCCGAATGGGCTGCTTGATGTGGCGTTTCACCCGAAGTTCCGGGAGAACCGGAGGTACTACCTTTTCTATCAGACGCTGGAAGAGGGCGAGGTCGTCACCCGGATCGTCGAGAAGAAGTTCGGTGCCGGTTCCAACGCGGACTCCGGCGAGCCGCCGCGCGTGATCTTGAAGATCGCCAGCGTTGCGGAGGATCACAGCGGCGGCTGCCTCGAATTCGGGCCGGATGGCTTTCTTTATCTGGTGATGGGTGACACCGGTCCGCACCACGATCCCAATGGCCATGCGCAGAATCTCGACCTCTTGTTAGGCAAGGTGATGCGCATCGACGTGGATCGGGAAGAAGACGGTCGCCCCTATGCGATCCCGCCGGACAATCCCTTCGTCGGCAAGTCCGGTGTGCGGCCGGAGATCTGGGCCTATGGATTCCGCAATCCCTGGCGCTTCAGCTTCGATCGTCGCACGGGCGACCTGTGGCTCGCCGATGTGGGGCAGGACCGGCTGGAGGAAGTGGCCATCGTTCGTCGCGGAGAGAACCATGGCTGGAACGTTTTCGAAGGTTTCGAGCCGTTCTCCAGCCAGTATCGAAAGGAGGATCGCACCTTCACGCGACCGGTGTTCGCCTACCGCCGGAAATTCGGCAACTCCATCACCGGAGGGCACGTCTATCGCGGCTCTGGCAACCCCTCGTTCCAAGGGGTCTATGTCTTTGCCGACTACACCTCGAAGATCATCTTCGGCATCACATTGGAAAACGGCGTTTTGAAAACAGCGCGCCAGATCGGCGTCGCTCCCCAGCGGATCGTTTCCTTTTGCGAAGACGAGGCGGGCGAACTTTACGTCGTCGGCTATGAAGGGATGATCAGCCGGATCGACTTTTCCGGTGCGCACTTCGAATGACGCGAACCCACCCCTGATGAAATCCCTCCTGCTCACCACCTTTGCGGCGCTCGCGCTTCTCGTTTCACCGGCCCACTCCGCGGAGCATGCGGAGGGGATGATGCGTGTGACCTTCAAGCTCTTCAACAAGGACTCCACCGCGACGTGCTTCCTGCTGCGCGATGGTGCGGACGTGTTTCTTGTCACCGCGGCCCACACCTTTGAAAAGGCAACGGGCGAATCATCGATACTGGTGCTGCGCGAGGCGGGGGAAGAGGCAACTTGGAAGCGCCAGGACAAGACGGTTGCCATTCGCGAAGGCGACCGCCCATTGTGGACCAAGCATCCCCATCAGGACCTCGCGGTCATGCGGGTGGTCCTCGAATTGCCGGAGGATGCGACCTTGCCGATCGACGCGGTGAAGACGGATGGCTTTCCGTGCTTCGGCGATCCCGTCATGCTGCTGACCTACCCGGCGCGGGTGGAGGCGAATGGCGCGGGCTTTCCGCTCGCGCGTCAGGCGGTGGTCGCGAGTTTCCCCGCGGAGACGATGGAGAAGCATCCCGAGTTCATCATCGATGCCACCGCGTGGGATGGCGACAGCGGTGGTCCGGTATTCATCGATGCGGGGGAGGGGAAGCCTCAAGTCGTGGGGCTCGTGACCGCGCGGATCAACCACGTCGAGAACATCAAGAGCGAGCGCGAGACGCGGAAGATCGAAACACCGATGGGCCTGAGCAAGGCGCTCGCCGCACCGCTGATCCTCGAGACGATCCGCCTGGCGAAAAATACGGTGGATGTCCCTGCTTCCGGGCGTTGAGAAGCTGCCTGAAAATCCCGTCGGAAGGGTGATCTCAAAGACCGGCCATTGAAGAACCAAAAGGGAGGGGCGGGATGCCCCTCCAACGGACTGGGGCAAGATGCCCCAGCTACTTTTTCAGAGGCTTCGAGAGGGGCTGGCCGCCTCACGACGAGGGCAAGAAATCCGCTACCACCATGCGGTGGTCACTGCGGCGCGTGGTCACGGCGGTGCAGCGCATCGCCTTGAAGTGGCGCGAGTGATGGATCTGATCGATGCGGTGGATGGGAATGCGGCGCTGGAAGGTGTTTCCCCAGCCGACGCCGGCCTCGACGAATGCATCGCGGAAATCCGAACGCAGCAGGCTCTGGATCGGGTCGCCCGGCGGTGCATTGAAGTCGCCGCCAAACAATGTGGGCTTCCCCGGTGCCGTGTCGGCCAGGATGGTCAGGGCGATCGCCAATTCCTTGCGGCGATGGGCGCGGTTGATGGCATGCGTGCGCCAGCATTCGCGCTGCCAGAGGCGCAGGTCGGTGGCGGCGCTCTGGAGGTGGACGTTGACCACCTCGACATCGAGGTTGTCGGGCTTGCGGACGGTCACCTGCTGGAGCCGGTAGCCCGGTGTGCTGGGGTTCACCTCGCGGACGATTTTCCAGCGGCTGACCACGCCATTGGTCGCGTAGATCCGGTAGTCGCCGCGGCCCTGATAGAGTGCGTCGGCGATGTGCCGGACCTGGTGCGGATGGACTTCCTGCAGCAGCACGATATCCGGATCCCAGCGGCGGAGGTCGGCGGAAGGGTCGCCGCCGCTGCCCTTGTTGCCGCCGTACATGAAGAAATTGCAGTTGAGCGACACCACTCGCATCAGTTGCCGGCCGTCGGCAATGCCCGGTGCTCCCGGGATGGGCGCGGACTTGCCGATGTTGCCGATCACCCGCGCCTCATCGGCACCGAGCAAAACCGTCATCGCCCAGATGCCGGTGACGATCAGCGACAGCGGCGCGCGCAGGAACCAGAAGGCGATGGTGGAGCAGAGCAGGCCGATGCCGCCCCAGACCCAGATGGGCATGACGGTGAAGGCCGCCAACTTGTCCGGTTGCTCGGCGAAGGCATAGACCGTCGCCATGTGGAGCAGGAGCGAAAAGCCGATGAGCGTCCATCCGGCGCGGCGTCGGAAGCGGGACGATTTCATCGGGGAGGGAAACAAAACCGGCGGTTGCTGTTAGAACGGCAGCCCCATGCCGCCGGTCAGCTTCTTCATCTCCGCCGCAGCAACTTCCTTGCCTTTATTGACGGCTTCTTGAACGCCCTTGAGAACGAGGTCCTGGAGGAAGTCGACGTCCTCCGGATCGACGACCGACTTGTCGATCTTGATGGACTGCACGTCACCGGCGCAGGTGGCGACCACGGTGACCTTCCCGCCGCCGACGCTGGTCTCGACGGTGCGCTTGGCGAGTTCTTCCTGCGCAGCGGCCATCCCGGCCTGCATCTGCTGCGCCTGCTTCATGAGTTTCTGGATGTTCATGGATCTGGAATTGGAGATTTGAGATTGAAATCTGAGATCGGGGATCAGTGAAAGGAGATCACTTCTTGATCGTGGCCGCGAACATTTCGAGCGCGGTCTGGATGAGCGGGTCCTTGTAGAACTCCTCCATGGGGTCGACCTTCGGAGCCGGCGGCTCTGGGGGCGCGTCGGGTTCGGGTTTCCATGGCGGGGCGTCGGAATGAACCGGTGGAGGGGTGGGATCGAACGAGGATCCTTCGGGAGCCTGCTCGATCAGTTCGTCGAGAGAGAAGACCTTGTCCTGCCTTGCGGGCGGTTCTTCCTGCAAGGCGTGGGGGACGGGCTCGGGGATCTCCACGGCCATCGCTTCCGGGGCAGGAGGCGGTGCGGGAGCGGCTGGCTCGGGGGCGAGCTCGGGAACTGCTACCGCCGCCGTCACCGCTGGAGCGGCAACCGCAGGCGCAGGTGCAGGTGCTGCAATGGTGACCGGTGAGGTGAGCTGGTCGGTGGCTCCGGCGAGCACCTTGATCACGTCGGAAAGCCGGACTTCGGCGAGCGTCTGGACCGCCTTGATCATGCCGATCTCAAGATGGAGGCGCTTATTGGAAGCCCACTTCATGCGGCCTTCCGTTTCGGCAAAGACGTCGATGACCGAGAGCAAACGCTCCGCCGGGTAGGCTTCGGCGGCGGCTTTCAGCGCGGTCCAGATTTCGGTGGGAATGCCATCGCCGCCGGTGGTGGAGTCGAGCTTGGCGACCAGCAGAGCGCGGACGGAGCCGATGAGCTCGCCGAGGAGCTGCGAGAGTTCGCGGCCGGCCTCGGCTTCGCGCTGGACGGTGGTGAGGGCTGCCGGCGTGTCGCGGGCGAGCAGGCTGCCGATCACCGAGGCCACGGTTTCCCGCGAGGTGAAGCCGAAGACATCCAGCACGTTCGCCTCGGTGATGGTTTCGCCACAGAAGGCGACGAGCTGGTCGAGCATCGACTGGGCATCGCGCATGCCGCCGTCGGCGCCCTTGCCGATTGCCCACGCCGCGGACTGGTGAAGGTTCACGCCTTCTTCCTTGGCGATGTAGAGCAGGTGATTGGCGATGATCTCCGTGGGAATCGGCCGCAGGTCGAAGCGCTGGCAGCGGGAGAGGATGGTCGGTAGCACCTTGTGCGCCTCGGTGGTGGCGAAGATGAACTTCACGTGCTCCGGCGGCTCTTCCAGCGTCTTCAGCAGCGCATTGAAGGCCGCGGTGGAGAGCATGTGAACTTCGTCGATGTAGTAGATCTTGAACTGCCCGCGGGCCGGGGCGAAGCGGACGGATTCGCGGATGTTGCGAACGTCATCCACGGAGTTATTCGAGGCACCGTCGATCTCAAGGACGTCCAGTGAGCGGCCTTCGGCGATTTCCACGCAGACGTCCTCGTCCGGATCGAAATCGGCCTTGGGGCCGTTCGTGCAATTCAGCGCCTTGGCGAGGATGCGGGCGGTGGTGGTCTTGCCGGTGCCGCGCGGGCCGACGAACAAGTAGGCGTGTGCCAGTCGCTGCTGGGCGATGGCATTTCTCAACGTCCGCACGACATGATCCTGGCCGAGGACGTCGTCGAAGGTTTTCGGGCGGTATTTCCGGGCGAAGACCTGGTAGCTCACGCGCGGGAGGCTATGCCGGATGACCGGGAAGGGAAGTGTGGAATCGCCCCGGCCCCGTCATTTGCCCGCGGCCCATGCAGGCCGGGCTCCGGCGGTGACTTCGCGGTCCAATTCCGCCATCCGGGCGGTCATCGCTGCGACGCGGTCCAGCTGCCCGTCGGCGATTCCGGCGGCCAGGATCAGGGTGGTCAGCTTCATCAGGGCGTTGCCTAACGCCCCGCCGGTCGCCAATCTGTCGGGGTGATTCCGGGACCAAGCCACATCGATGGAGACTGGAGAGGTTCATACTTCTACGACCTTGAGCAGCAGCGTCTCCCGGACGGTTTGGGCGTGGGATTCGAGTTGCACTTGCGCCAGTCGTGGGTGCAGCGCGTGATCGGGCGGTTTTCCGGCACCGTGACTGATGAGCCGCAGCGGGGCATGCCCGGCATCGGTCAAATCACCGGCGGTTTTCGTGGGCAGTCCATCCGTTTCACCAAGCGGATGCCGGTTTCATACATCGTCCAGGAAGGACGCAGTATTTCGGTTCGCCAGTGGCTTTGTGAATTGGGATACGACCCTGGTCGCGACATTCCTCATCAGCCTGTCCTTTATCGTGGCAGGTTTTCCAGCGCCGATGCTGCATCGGGCACTTGGCGAATTCCAGGCGGCAACCTGAATGTTTCCCTGAGCTTGAGCATCCCAATGCCGGAATGCACCGGCACTTGGACGCTGACCCGATGAAGACGAGCACTTTTGATCCGCCCCTATGATCCCTACTGCCGACGAAAAGAAATCATACTACGCCGCTGCCCGTGAACGCCTGCATGCGCTGTGGGCCGGGGAGCCGGACATGATCGCGCGCATGGCTCTGGCGGCTTGTGTGCTGCATGAGGCGATGCCGCATGCGTTTTGGACGGGATTTTACCGGGTGGTTGGGGGGCAGTTGGTGATCGGGCCTTATCAAGGGACGCCGGGGTGCTCGCGGATCGGGTGGGGGAAGGGTGTCTGCGGGGCGGCTTGGGCGAGCGGGGAGACGCAGGTGGTGCCGGACGTGCATGAATTTCCCGGTCACATCGCCTGTGACAGCCGGGCGGAGAGTGAGATCGTGGTGCCGGTGAAGGACGCCCGGGGGACGGTGATCGCGGTGTTTGACGTGGATTCGGCGGAGAAATCGGCGTTCGACGAGGTGGACCGGGTGGAGCTGGAGGCGATCTTCGCGGGGTGGGGGGGGTCTGAAGAAATCACCAATCATCAATCCCTCAATCACCAATCGAAGTGCCTGAGGAGAGATGACCGCTGACGCCAGGTGCGGAGTTCTTCTGGAGGATCGGAGACGTGGGAGGGGGCCTGCTTTCAGTGCGCGCCGACTGGGGCGAGAGCCCTTTTCATTCTTCCAAACACTTCGATTGGTGATTGGAAGATTGGTGATTGGTGATTTCCCACCGGTGTGACGGTGGTGTCATCGGGCTGGCCAGATTCTTCGGAGTGGTTTATAGACGGCGCCCATGCCGACCGAATTCAACCCCTCGGGCCTCCTTGAAAGCGGAGGGCTGATCATTTGGCTGCAGGCGGCGCTCGCGTTTTTCGGGGCCGTCTTCGTGGTCGAGCGGCTGTTTTTCTTCCATCGCGCCCGGATCAATGTCGGTGACCTGCTGGTCGGGCTTTCCAATCACGTCCGCCGCAAGGCTTACGCCGAGGCAATGCATGAAGCGGCCCGCGCCCCGGGCCCGGTGGCCCGTGTCGCCCATGCCGTGCTGCTGAGGCACTCGATGGAGCGTCCCGATCTGCGGGACATCGCCCAGGAGGCCGGCCAGCTTGAAGTCCCGCGGATCGAGAAAAACCTGCGCGGCATTCTCGGAGTGGCCGTTTTGGCACCGCTGACCGGGATGCTTGGCACGGTGCTGGGTTTGTCGAAGACGTTCGAGCAGATGAGTGCGCGCGGCGGCTACGCCGGTCCGGCCGAGCTGACTGCCGGGGTGCTCACCGCGCTGGTCACCACGGTGGTCGGGCTGACGATCGCGATCCCTGCCTACCTGTTTTACCTGTATTTCCTTGGCCGGACGAAGCGGCTTTTCCACCGGATCGAGCGCACCGGCATCGAGATGGTGAACATGATCTGCGACGCTAGGATCGACACGGGCATCGTCTCGATGCGCGATGAACTCGAAGCCCGCCGGCGCGAGGAGCGGAAAAAATGAAGTTGGAATCCACGCTGCCGGAACGGCCCGGATTTCTTTTCGTGGTGCCGGCCTTCAATTTGTTCGCGCTGCTGCTGGTGTTTTTCCTGCTCGGCGGACAGTTCGTCAGCCAATCCGGCGTGGCGGTGGAGCTGCCGGTGTCGCGCTTCCAGATGGAGCGCCAAGCGGATGCCACCGTGGTAACGGTCACCGCCGGCGAGCCGCCCGGCTACTGGCTGGAGCGTGAGCCGGTCTCGCTTGCCCAGCTTTCCGAGCGTCTCGACGCCCGCCGCGGCAGCGAGTCCGCCCCGACCACCACGATGCTGCTGCGCGTGGACAAGGGCGTGCCGGTGGAAATTCAGCGCAATGTGGCCGAGGTCGCGTTGCAGAAGGGGCTGCGGGTGTATTTGCTCGGGCAGCCGGAGACGGGTCAACCCAAGGCACCCGAGTAAGGGAACGGCTGATGAATCTCCTCGCGAATGAAGCTCCATCTTAAGGAAGAGTCCTCGTGGACGGGAACTATGTACGATTTGATCATCGGCTCCGATGCGGTGGTATTCGCGGGATTTGAAACCTACCGTGATCGCTTTCCGGCCAAGTTCTCTCTGAGAGAAGGTTCGCTTGAGCGCTTGGAAGCAGCCCTCAAGCTACTGGAGTTGGAGAGCTGGAAGGCGTCTTATCGTCCTGAGGATGTCGGATCCGTTGTAGATGACGGAGGTTCTTGGACCTTGGACTTTGAGTTCCGCGATAGACGCGTTTTGTCCAATGGGGTCAACGCCTATCCAAGCTTCAGATATCCAGCGGAAACCAGCCTCCACGAAGAGCGCTGGCATCTTCTCAAGGAGGCGGTTTTCTCGACAATCGGATTCAGCGTTCCGTTCGGATGGAACGCAAAGAGACAATGAGCACCCCAAGCCGCCCAATCAAAAATTGATTCAGGTCATTTCATCGCCTTGATTTAGCGACTTCATGTTCAATCTCCGCCACAAACGCACGACGCGCGACCGCCAGAGCGGTCTCGTTTTCCAGTGGCGCTTGCCGGTGGGGAATACCGGCCGCTTTCTGCTGGCATTCGTGGTGGTGGCGTTGGTCACCGCCGGGCTCGCTGCCAGTGTGCGGGTGCGGGTGGGCAGTGTGTCCCGCCAGCCGGAACGGCGCGGGTCCTTGATCCTCGTTCCGCAGGGCAAGGAATGGCAGTCGCTTGAAATGCTGGCGCTTGAAGCGGGGCCGATGCCAAGGCGCGCGGATCCCGCCGGTGATCCGGCCGTGAAGGACTTGATCGACCGGTCTATGGCCGCGGCGCGTCCGCCAGGCTACCGTTACGAACCGGAACTCCGGGCGGTGACGGTCGAAATCCCGACGGCCGTGATGAGTGAGGAGGCGGATACTTCGCCCGGCGTTTTGCCACCGCTGCCGGTGCCCGAGCCTCCTTCGCAGAATCCGCCGCTGCCCGATCCTTCGCGGCCGCTAGTCCTCTCCAATGGCGGTGTTCGCGCCATCGCGCCGGCTGCGATGCTGCCTGCCTCGCTGGCGCGCGGGAATCGCTACCTGCTGGGCTACGATGCCAATGGCCGCGTGACCCGTGTCACCACGCTTTTCACCGCCGAACCTGCCGCTGACGACAGCGGCCAGCAGTGGCTCCGCCAGATCATCATCGAGGGCGGGGACAAGGCCGGTGGCTGGACCGCGGTCGAAATTTCAAGTGGATCATGACATGATCGAGCTCTCCCTCACCGAACTCGCCGCGGGGGCCATCGGCATCGCGATGGTCATCGTGATCTTCTTCGAGTGGGTTTCCCGCTGGTCGAACCGCAATGCCGAGCGCCGGTCGCTGCGCAAGCGCGTCAGTTGCCGGCTGTGTTTGCTGGTGGTTGAGGACGAAGGCCGCGGGCGTATTTTCCACTGTCCCCACTGCGGGGGCGAGAACGAGCGGGGGCGCAATAAGAGTCTCGGTTGAAAATTTACAAATGCGCGGCTGGAAGCTGCATCCACGGTTTGGGATGAGGCTTGCCACCCATCCCGGTAGCCACTAAGGACCCCCGAAATATCCGCCACGCCACCACGCCCAAGTCACACATCATGAGCGAAAGAAGAGTCGTCATCACCGGTATCGGCTGCGTCAGCCCCCTTGGCAACGATCTGCAAACCACGTGGGACGGCATGAAAGCCGGGCGCAGCGGCATCGGCACGATCACCCTGCTCGATCCGACTCCCTACGAGTGCAAGATCGCCGGCGAGGTGAAGGACTTTTCGCCGGATCCGTACTTCAATGTGCCTAAGGACTCGCGCCGCTCCGACCGCTACGTGCAGTTCGCCGTGGCCGCATCCAAGATGGCGCTCGCAGACAGCGGAGTGGATCTGGACAAAGTGGACCGCCGCCGTTTCGGCGTGATGGTCGGCAGCGGCATCGGCGGCCTCGGCACGCTGGAGCGCGAGCACGAGGTCTGCCTGACCAAGGGACCGAAGCGCGTCTCGGCCTTCACGATCCCGATGATGATTTCCAACATCGCCAGTGGCATCATCTCCATGGAGCACCACCTCTATGGCCCGAACATGGTGATTGTGACCGCTTGCGCGACCTCGAACCACAACATCGGGGAAGCGTGGCGCATGATCAAATTCGGCGACGCCGATGCCTTCCTCGCCGGTGGTGCGGAATCGACGATCCTGCCGATGGGCCTCGCGGGCTTCGCCAACATGAAGGCGCTCAGCACCCGAAACGACGCGCCGGAAAAGGCGTCCCGCCCCTTCGACAAGGACCGCGATGGCTTCGTGATGGGTGAAGGTGCCGGCGTGGTGGTGATCGAGGAGCTCGAGCACGCCAAGGCTCGCGGTGCGAAGATTTACGCCGAACTCGTCGGCTATGGTGTCAGCGCGGATGCGCACCACCTCAGCGCTCCATCGCCCGATGGCACGGGTCCGGCTTACGCGATCGGCATGGCGCTGAAGCACGCCAAGCTGAACCCGGAAGACGTCCAGTATCTCAACGCCCACGCGACCTCGACCGGTCTCGGCGACGTCGCCGAAACGCGCGCGATCAAGCTGGCGTTCGGCGACTACGCCACCAATGGCCTGATGGTGAGCTCCACCAAGTCGATGACCGGGCACATGCTCGGTGCGGCCGGCGGGATTGAGATCATCGCTTCCATCATGTCGATCGTGGACGGCGTGGTGCCGCCGACCATCAACGTGGAAAACCAGGATCCTGAGTGCGACCTGGACGTGGTGCCAAACACGGCCCGCGAAGCGAAGGTGGATGTGGCGCTCAGCAACAGCTTCGGCTTCGGCGGGCACAATGCCTCGCTGCTGGTGAAGCGGTTCTAAGGCTGCGGTCTAGCGTTAATTCCGGGCTTCGATTGCCTGATCGAGTTTTTCCAAGCGAGTCCGGTCCACCGGATCGGTTTCAGCAAGAGGGCGGGTGGTGCCGGTTGTTAGATCAGTGGATTGCCAGACGGGTTTTTCGAAGCCCGTCGGCAGTTCCCTGGGGTAGTCCCCATTGGTCACTCCCTGATTCTTCCAAAGGGCGAGATTGCCTTGGACATGAAGGCTTCCCTCGATGCCATTCGCCTCGTGATGTTGCCACAAATCGGAATTTTCGTCGGGTAGGGCCAGGCCGGGATGCCATGTCGTCCAGAGGATCTGGTGGTCGCGGACCTCGCCCTCGTCATCAAAGAAGAGCCGCGACACGAAGGGGTATGACCACGACCCGCGAGTGGGCCGGGAGGCATCCTTGGCGATGTGGAAATGGCCGCAGCAAACCAGTATGTCCTGGCCCCACGCGAGATCACCGATGGAGAAGCCTTTGAATTTGGGCGCGCTCTTCAGGAAACGGTCGCTGCGGAGCTTGCGGATTTCCACCGGCTTGTATTCGGGAGAGAAGAAAGTCTTCAGGCCTGGATAGTACGGAACAGCGACATCGCCGCGATGGTTCATGCGAGCACTCAGCTGGGGGACACTCGAGGGCGCTTCGTAGAGGATGAATTGCCGACCGTCCGGTGCCTCTGCCACGAGGCGGTGATAGAAATTAACTACATGGATTCTGGGGTCATGGTCGGAATGGAGTAGCAGGCGCGCGCCACCGCCTTCACCGATAGCCCGTGAGTGGTCGAGATAGCGGAGGGATGTCGGGTAAGGAGAGTCCGGGTTCGTCCGGTCAGTGATCCGAGGAGGGTTTGGCGGCGTTGCTGCATCCTGTGCCATCCCGGTCGGGATGATCACGGCGAGAATGCCGGAGAGAACGGGTAAGGGAAAAAGCTTCATGGACTCCATGATGAACGTCGCGGAATCTGAATCGTCCTGCCGGGAAAGGTAAAATTTCCGTCAATAAGACATCAAACGGGGTCAGCGGGGGCCGAGACAGTCTTGCGGCTCAGGTCACCTTCGCGGCTGCCGATGGCAGCGGCTGGCTGCACTTCCCGAAGATCTTCCGCCATGAATCGGTTCTAAGGTCGCGGCTTGCGGCTTGGCTGCGTCTTCTCGATTTCTTGCTCGATCTGCGCGAGGCGGTCCCGGTCCACGGGATCCGCTTCGGCGAGAGGGCGGGTGATGCCGGTCTCTAGCTCGGTGCATTGCCATCCGGATTTCTCGAAGCCGGAAGGCAGTTCATTCGGGGATGTTTGCTGGCGTGGTCCGGCGTTCTTCCAGAGGACGAGCTGTCCTTGCACGTGCAGGCTTTTCGCGAGGCCGTTCGCCGCGGGATGTTGCCCGTTGATGGATTGCTTGCGCAAGGCGATGCCGGGTTTCCACGTGGTCCAGAGGATCTGGTGGTCGCTGACCTCGCCCTGATCCGTGAAGTGCAGGCGGGAGATGAACGGGTAGTCCCCGGAAGCGATGCTGAGTTGGCCGCTGCAGACCAGCACGCCTTCCCCCCAAGCCATGTCCCGGATGGTGAAACGTTCGACCCTAGGGGTGGCCTTGAGAAAGCGGTCGCTGCGAAGCTTGCGGATGGTCACCGGCTTGTAGTCGGGGGCGAAGTACGCCCGTATGCAGGACCAGCGGAGAACGGTGGCGACATCGCCGCGGGCATTCACGCGGGCTACCGGCTCCGGTGCCCGTGATTCATCGTGGTAGAGGACAAACCGGCGTCCGTCCGCGGTCGCCGCCACGACGCGATGAAAGAAGGAAGGCTTCACCGATACCGGATTCGCGTTGCAGTAGTGAAGCAGGCGAGTGCCGCCGCCTTCGCCGATGAGTTGCGAGGGTGCGAGGTCCTTGGCGGAGTCGAGGGGCTTCGAAACGGAGCCGGGGTTCACCCGATCGATGACGACATCCTCCTGGAGGGGCGGAAGAAGATCCTGCGCATCCTCCAGGGGCGGTGGAAGATCCTCCGGGAGAGGAAGAAGGTCCTGCGCCGATGCCGGAAGAATGAGCCCGGCAAGAAGCCCGGAGAAAATGACGAGACGCTCCAATCCCATTGGCCGGTAGTGAATCGCAGCGCAGCGGAATTGTGGAGACGGAAAAGGGGAAAAATCCCCGGGCCGGTTCCGGCCGTCGTGAATCCCATGGGCCCGTTCTTGCGGCCTGAAGCTTGGCTCGTCATACCATGGGCATGCTCGATCCGCTCTACGTTCATCCGTCCCATGTGACCTTTGGCGACACCGATTGCAGCGGCTGGATTCATTTTCCGAAGATCTTCCGCCACGTGGAGGAGGCGGAGCACGCCTTTCTCCGCGAGCGTGGGATTCCGATCATCAGCCGCGAGGAAGGTGGCTGGCCGCGGGTTCACGTGTCGTGTGATTTCAAGAGCCCGCTGCGCTTCGACGATGTGATCGAGGTGCAGCTCGGCATCGAGCGCATCGGTGCGGCGTCGGTGAACTGGGTGTTCGAGGTGCTGAAGGTGGGGGAGGTCTGCGCCTTTGGGAAGATGACCACCGTGCGGGTGGATCACGAGGGCAAGCCGCTGGTGATCGACGAGGGGACAAGGGGGAAGTTTGGAGGGAACTTCTGATCCGCCCGCTATCGCCTACCCTTCCGTGATTTTTTCACCTGATGGTGCAAGAGCGAGGCTTGAGCTCCATTTAGAAGGCAAAGGATCAGGGAAGTCCCCGCGAAATAAAGCAGCAGATTGGATTTCCAATTGATCAGCCAGGTGCCCCACGCGGTAGTTGTCATTGCGGGGATCGCAAAAAAGCTGCTGAGGAACACACCGATGATTGCGACCAAAAACCAGAGCGCCGAGCGTTGCTGATGAAGCACGATCCTTTCGGTCGCCTTTCTTGCCTCACTTGACGCGAGGAGAGGGTCATCACCAGGTGACATCAATCGGGGTGCTGAATTCCGGGCGGTCGAGTTTTCATACGTCGAGCTTCACTTGTTTGGGAGTGAATGCCAACCGCGGCTGACTTTGCCGGGGTCCTTCAAGAAAAAAGAAGCCGTATAACGCGCCCATTTCAAGTGACGTGTTAGCCCAAGCGTTCTACGGGGAGTTTCCGGCGGAGGAGGAAAGACGTGGCCGACCTGTAGCCAGATGCCTCCTCCACCGGAATCACACACACGGAAAGTCAAATCACTTGGCCGAGGCCGTCATCGCGCCATCGATGCCCGGGCTGAAATCCTTGATGCGCTTGGCGCTCGCTTGGAGGGTGCCGTTCACTTCCTCGACCACGACCGTGGAAGGGAAGAATCCGTAGCCGTTTTCCCGCCACTCCGACCACGCGACCATCGGGCCGTCCCAGATGCGGTGGGCCTTGCAAGCGAGCTTCGCATGGTAGCGGCGGGTGATGCCCTTGGCGGCATCGGCCTCGGTCAAGGGGACCTTGGTAATTTCATGGACGGTGAGGTCCTTGAACTCGATGCGGGTGCTGAAGCTGCCGAGCTGGTGGGTGGCGCGGGCGGTGCCGTCCTGGCGGATGTCCAAGGTGCCGGCGAGGAGCGCGGTGCTGGCACTCATCACTTCGCGTTGCTCGGTCAGACGCATCTTTGACGCTTCGGTCGCCTCTTGGGCGGCGAGCGGGAAGATCGAAAGCAGCAGTGCGGTGAGGAATGCGCGTTTCATTTGCCGTGACAATGCGGGATCCGTACGACGGAAAACATTCCGAGATCGCGGAAGAGCCGCCTACGTGATCACGGGACCACGGATCGGCATCGACAAGTGGGGCCACGGGCGGCACAAGGCTGCCCCATGAAGAAGACCTTTCCCCTCGAAGTGCCGGACCGGAAGCCCGGGCTGGTGCTGGATGCGATCAAGCACGACCTCCGCAAGTATCTGAAGCGCGAGCGTCGCAAGCCGCTGCCCGAGGGGATCGATTTCTGGGACTTCGACTGCAAGGTCGGCTCTAGCAGCGCGGATGCTGCTGCCACGCACCCCGGCGATGTGGAGAAGGCCGTGGCCGCGGTGGCGACCGGCGGTGGCAAGGAGGTCTATGTGGAGATCCTTGCCAAGCCCGGCCACCGGGCGAAGAAGGAGGAAGAAGGCGGGAAGGTGGATTAGCGCCCCTCGCCGAAGTATTTCTCGCTGCGGTAGCGCAGCCATACCCGCAGCGTCTGCGGGACTTTTTCGCGTTCCTCCGGCGTCAGCGTCTCGTAGAGGGCGATCGCTTTTTCCCGCTCGCCGCGGCAGGCGGCATTCCGGTGCGCGTCCCACAGGCTGCGTGCCAGCCGGATCCGGCGGCACACTTCCTTGACCAGCGCGGGGCCGGTCAGGGGCTTGGCGTTCGGCTTTTTCTTCGGGGGCACGGCGGCGATGATCCTATTAGTGGAAAATTCTTCCAAGGATTTCCGGGCTGTCGTGTCTTTATCGATGAGAGCCATGATTGACACCCCGCATGGAAACCGCGTCACAGCCCAGGGCTAAAGCCCCGGCGGTGCTTCCTTTCGCCACGATGACCGAGGAGAAACCCACGCTCCGACAGATCTTCGAGGCGGAAGAAAGTCCGCTCCTGCGCTTCGCCCACGGCATGGTGGGCCGCCGCGAATGTGCGGAAGACCTCGTCCAAGAGGCCTTCCTCCGCCTTCACGCCCATTGGGACGAGGTCGCCAATCCGAAAGCGTGGCTCTACCGATCTGTCAGAAATCTCGCCCTCAACTATTTGCGCGACCACAAGCGCGAGACCCTCGTCGAGGAAGCTCCCGAGTGGGATGCCGCCGCCGGCCACGATGACGACCCTGTCGGGCGTCTCGAGGCTGCCGGCGCCGTCCGACTCCTCCTCGCCGAACTCCGCGATGACGACCGCGCGCTGCTCCAGCTGAAGTATCACGAGGATCTCAAATACGACCAGATCAGCGAACGCACCGGCCTGAGCGTCGGCAACGTGGGCTACAAGCTCCACCACCTGTTGAAATCCCTGGGCGAAAGCCTGCGCCGCATGGGGATCGAGAGTGCGAACGGTTAGAGACGCGAGACTTCAAGACGCAAGACACAAGACTGGAACCTAACACTATGAACGACGATACGGACAAGCCGCTGAATCCCGTGGGTGATGCTGCGCTCGAAGCGCGCCTCACCGCGTGGGTGCTAGGCGAGGCTTCGCCGTTCGAAGCGGCGGAGTTGGAAGAGATCTGCGCCCGGGATCCCGAGGTGCGATTGTTCGAGCGGCGCCTGCGGGTGCTGCATGGCTTCATCACTGCGGATCGCAAGGCGGGAGCGGATGATGAATGGAAGCTGCCGGCGGAGAAGCGCGCGAAGATCGAGGCGCTGTTTGAGGAGCCGGTGGTTCTAACAGAGGATGACCGGGAGAAGGAGAAGGTGGGCGTCCGCTACGTGAGGAAGCCGGTGCCGCCGCGGCAGACGGGTCGCCGAGCGCTGCTGGCGCTGGCGGCTTGCACGGTGGTGAGCCTCAGCGGCTGGGCCTTGATGTCATCGGTTGGCCGGACCTCCAAGGATGCACTGGCGATGGAGACGAAAGCGGAATTTTCTGCGAAAGCGCCGTCCCGTGAGTCCAAGGAGCGTGCTTTGGAAGAGCTTCGCAAGGCGGTCATCGCCCAAGAAGACGCTGTGGAGGACAAGCGGAAGCTGCTTTCGCAGATCATCAGGACGGAAGGCGTTATCTACTCTGGCGAGAAGAGTGCTTTTCAGGGATCGAGGGGATTCGATGGGGCGGATGATGCCGAGTCCGCGTCTAGAGCCTACACTCAACTCGAACAGGACAAGATCCAGTTGGAGAGTCAGATCGAGACTTTGTTGAAATACGACGGAGACCAGTTGCTGAGCTATGCATCAGGAATCGATCTGCCCGACAACATCGTTCCAGTCTTGAGACCCCAACTCGAGGAAGCGAAGCGCGAGCATCAGTCTTTGAAGCGGCAAGGTTTGGCAGAAAACGATCCGAAGATGAGGGCAAGTTCCCAGATGATCGACGGGATGGAGAAGGACGTCGCTGATTCCGTTTCGAATCTCCGGGAGACCCTCAAGGCAAAGGTGGCGCTGTCGAACGAACAGCTCGCGAGCCTGAAGGGTAAGGAGAACGAGGGGATGAAAAGTGGCATCGCCGTCCAGAGCGTCGTGGATGCGAAGGGCGACTTCGAAGCCAGCCAACGCCTTCTGGAACAGCTCAAGGTCAAGCTGATCACGGAGGAGCTGCAGGCGAAGATTTCCGGGGACGCCATTGCGCTGAATGAGCCGGATTCCCCCGTCTTGCCTCTCGCTCCTACGGCAAAAAGTAGAAAGCCAACGCCCCCCATGGCAACGCCTGCTCCAGCCGCGGAGCCCGCGCCACCTATGGATTCCCCAGAGGTTTTCACAGCGAAGTCCGATCGCGAACAAGCAGCGGACGAGTCCTTGGCCCAGCTTGCGGATGGTGGCACGGTACGGAGCAAATCCTCCCCAGCCGGACCTCCGGTGAAGAAGCCGGTGACGTCTCACATGCACCTTTCGCAGAACAGCCCGTTTAGCACCAAGTCTGCGCTTGCAGCGGAGGCTCGGCATGACATGCCGCTTCCCCAGGCCGCGGCTTCCGCGCCAGCGACGCCGGCCGTCACGGGGGCGATCGCTTCCAAAGAACTCGCCGAACAAGAAGAAGCGGCACCGCGCCTAACAGCGACTCGCGACGGCAAGCCCGCAAACATGGACGCTGGCGGGCCTGAATGGTTCGGGCGATCCTCTAAGGCGACTCCGTCCGGGGAGGGCTCCGACTTGCAGACTCGTTTCCGCAGCGACGCATCGGCAGCGGACGTGGAACGTCAGACTGGCGAGGGGCTCGCTTTCAATTCCTCCCTATTGTCCAACCCCACGGGCGGCCCTGCCGCAGGGGATCGGCCGATGGATGATCCCTTTGCAACTGACGGCCCCGCTCAGCCCGCAAGTCGCCCGGCGACTGCCACCGCCGACCAGGCGTTTGCCAGCGGTGGCGCGGCCGGTGCAGGTCAGTCCCCGACGAAGACCGACTTCATCGGCGATGGGGCAGGCGTGACCATCCCGGGTGTCCCGGCCGATCCGAGCGCGGATGTGACCGATATCGTGACGGCGGGTAACCGTTCCGGTCTCGGCGCGGTCAACCGCAACAGCATCGACGCCATCCTGAACAACACCGACCGCTCTGGCACGAACGCCCTGGCCAGCGGGAAAGATCTCTCGCTCGGATTGGACGGAGGCGCAACGAATGCTCCGGCCAAGTCCGATCTGGAGGCGGCAGGGAAGGAGGTTCCATTGGTCGGGGCATTCAATTTGAATGCAACGGACCAGAGCGTTTGGAGAAGCTGGCTTACGCAGGACGAAGGAACGAAGGGCCCGGAAGGTTTCGGAACTACTGCGCCTCCTTCGGTGAATGGCTTCATTGAAACGGACGCCCGTCAGAAGTCGGCGACCGTGGACTTCTCGAATCTCGAAGGGATGGCAGATTTGGCGGCCACGACTCCTTTGGGTTCGAATTTCGATATCCAGAGCCGGTTCCGTGGCGAGCTGAGCAAAAACTTGGGAAATGCCAAGCTGGGTGGGGAACTCTACTACTCCGATGCTCAAGATGCCGTCCTACCTGGCGAAGCCCTAATCGGCGGGCTGAATTTCGATCTCGCGACGAGGGGGGAGGGATCGGAAAACGACAGACAAGTCCCGAGGTTCGGGATGAACCTTCGTCTTGGGTCCGAGCGTTCAAATTTTGGTCCAAGAGATGAAGAGGTAACCTCAGGCATTGGTGGCTTGGGCGATCTGGCCAAGAAGCAAGAGCTGAACGAACTCGAGGGGGGCAAGGACGACCTTTCCAAATTTGCGAAGTCGACGGGGAATCCGGAGGAACTCGTTCCGAGGCTGGAAAAAGCGATTCGCGAAGGGGAGGAGAGATTGCAACGCGATCCCAACAGCCCGGAGATCCAGCATCAGCTTCAGCAACTCGGAAAGGTGCGGGAAGATCTCCGACTCGAGATTACGAAGGCCAAGGGTGCCAAGGTGGAGCAGCAGCAGGATGAGGCACCGTCACCGGTTCTCTTGGCTGAAACCCTGACATCCGCGGAGCCCTTCTCGACTTTCTCCCTTCACGTCAGCGACGCGTCCTTCAAGATGGCCAAGGCGGCGCTGGATCGGGGCGAGGTGCCGGCGGCGGATAGCATCCGGCCGGAGGAGTTCTACAATGCCTTCGACTACGGCGATCCCGCGCCGGCTACTGGTGAGCCGGTGGTGTGTGCCGTCGAGCAAGCGGCCCATCCCGCGCTGCCGCAGCGCAATCTGCTGCGCATCGGTGTGCGGACCGGATCGCAGGGCCGCGGTGGCTCGACACCGCTGAATCTAACACTTCTGCTCGATAGCTCGGGCTCGATGGAGCGCGAGGACCGCAATGCCGGACTTGCGAATGCGGTCCAGCAGCTCTCCGGGCTGCTCAAGGATGGCGATACGGTCAGTGTGATCGGCTTCGCCCGGCAGCCGCGCTTGCTGGTGGATCGCTTGCCGGGAAACCGGGCGCAGGAGCTGAATGCGATCTTTGCCCAGACGCCACCGGAAGGCGGCACGAATCTGGAGGAGGGCATCAAGCTCGCCGAACAGCTCGCCTTGCGGCAGTTCAATCCGGCCGCGCAGAACCGCATCGTGCTCTTCACCGATGGCGCGGCGAACCTTGGCGACGCGAAGCCGGAAACGCTTCAGACGAAGGTCGAGCAGATGCGCCAGAACGGCATCGCCTTCGACGCCGCGGGCTTTGGCACCGACGGACTCAACGACAAGTTGCTGGAGCGGCTGACCCGCAATGGCAACGGGCGCTACTACATCGTGGATCGCGCCGAGGACGCCGATGCGAGCTTCGCGAAGCAACTCGCCGGTGCCTTCCGCCCCGCCGCGGAGAACGTGAAGGTGCAGGTCCGCTTCAATCCGGCCCGGGTGGCGAAGTACAAGCTGATCGGCTTCGAGGAGCACCGCTTGAAGAAGGAAGACTTCCGCAACGACGCGGTGGATGCCGCGGAGATGGCGGCCGAGGAAGCGGGCAACGCGCTCTATCAGATCGAGGCCCTGCCGCAGGGCGAGGGCGAGGTCGGCGAGGTCAGCGTGCGCTTCCGCGATGTGGCCAGCGGCCAGATGGTCGAGCGGACGTGGACGATTCCCTACGAAGCGCAGGCACCGGCGTTTGACCAGGCAGCGCCAGCCATCCAGCTCGCCGGACTGGCGGCGTTCGCCGCGGAGAAGCTGCGTGCGGCTCCGCTCGCCGATGCGGTGGATTTCCAACAGCTCGCCCCGGTCATGGCGAAGGTGAGAGCCCGCTATGGCAGCAGCAAGCCGGTCGCGGAGCTGGAAGCGATGATTGGAAAGCTGAAGTGACCCGGGGCCTGAAGCGAGCTGTCGCCGGTCTTTACTAACAATTTACGCGTTGCCGGCAAACCGGTGGCGTTCTCTCCCCACACCCTTGATGCCATGAATACCCTGTATGTAGTCCCGCCTTCAGGCGGACCGAATGGTTCCCCAAAGCCCGCTGCTAGTGGAGGCCGGCTCTGGAGGTGGCTTCGTCCGGCTAAAGCCGGGACTACGTGCCTTTTGATCGCGGCGTTGTTAGGTGGGTTCTCGCCTGCGCAGGACGAGAAGATCGTGCTGGTGCCCGTAGATCGTGAGAAGCCGGTGCCGCTGTTCTTCTCCGCGCAGACCGACACCGTGATCAAGGCGGGGATCGACCGGGTGGAGGAGGCCGTCACTGCGAAGCTGCGCGTTCACCAAGGACGGCCGGACGTGCTCAGCATCGGCCTCACAGGAGTCGGCGAGATCACCGGGGTCAGTGGCCCAGGGTTGAAAACGTGGACGGTGCGCCGCGAGGCCGATGGCGCGCGGTTTCTCGATCTCAAGCCCGAGTTGCCCGCTGACCTGAAGGCGGAAACGCCGAAGGAGTTCGACGTCACCTTTACCTCGCTGCATGACAAAACCGAGCAGCCCATTGATCTGCTGATCCCAGCACCGGGCGCGGCGGTTGGCTTTGCCTCGACCGTCAGCCTTTCCGGCGATGGCACTACCACACCCCGGGTATTGGCGGTGGAGGGTCTCCAATCACTCCAGGGCGATGCCGAAACGCAGCGCTTCAGCGGAAGTGTCGCGGCCCGGCTGAATGTGAAAGTGGAACTGAAGGGTGCGGCGCCCCGTGCGGTGGAACTGACGAATGCGACGCTGGACGGAGAGGTGACCGCCGACGCGAGCAGCGTTTCCTTCACACTGAAGGGGGAGGTCCGCGTCTTGAAGGCCGGGGAGGCGATGACTTTGTTAGAAGGGGTCGCCTTGAGTGGCGCGACCTCCGGCGAGGGCTGGTTCATCCGCCTGAAGAAGTCCGGTGAGAACTACATCCACGAGCTGGTCGGCGAGCGTGAGGGAAGCTTTCCCATCGTGCTTTCCTTTGAGTCTCCGCTCGGTCGCCAGGGCGACTGGCGCGGCGTGGATTTCAAGGTCCACGGTGGCGCGGTGGTGCCGGTGCGGATCGCCGGGCTCGATGAAGGTGTTTCCTTCAAGCCTGACGAGGCGGTAGTTCCCGAGCGCCGTGATGGCACATGGACCGGCTTCCTGCCCGCCACGGGTCGCGCCGGTCTGGCGTGGAAGAGCGGACGCGAGGAAGGTGATGGCGCGTTGTTTTTCTCCAGCAGTGAGATCGCGGAAACCCGCGTGGGCGCGGGGCTGGCGCGGCGCTACTCGCGGCTCGGCTTCCGTGTGCTGCAAGGGAAGCTGGAGTCGCTGAAGATCCGCATCGATGGCACGGGCGAGATCCTCGCCGTGAAAGGCCCGCTGGTGCTGGCATGGAGCGTGGCCGAGGAGGGTGGCGCTCGTTTGTTAGACGTGCGGCTCAGCCGGCCGATCGAGGGTGACGGCGAGATTGAGATCGAGGCGCAGGCTGCTTTGGGCGTGTTTCCCGCGAAGATCACACCACCGCGGTTTTCGCCGCTCGGAGCGATCCGCCACAGCGGCTACCTGCGCGTGGCGAATGATGGCGCGGTTCGCCTGGAGGTCGCCGCGAAGAAGGGGCTGATGCAGCTTTCCCCCGCGCAATTTCCATGGGCGAAGGATGATGAGAACCTGCGGCAGGCATTCGTCTATCGCTTCCCGTCCGCGGACTACGACTATGAGGTCGCCGCGGATCAGGTGCTGCCGGAAGTCGGCGTGACCGAGGTCACCGTGCATGAGCTGGCCGAGACCGACCGGCGCATCGTCACCGATCTGGAACTCGACATCCGCGAGGCACCCCTGCGCGAGTGGAGCGTGGCCGTGCCCGCTGACTTCGCAGTGGCCGGCGTGGAAGGAGCAGGCGTGGCCGACTACAGCGTGGCCACCGATGCCGTGGACGGGAAGCGCGAGCTGAAGATCCTCTTCGGTCAGGCGCTGATCGGACGGCAATTGATCACCGTGAAGCTGGAGAAGAATCTCGCGGCGGCGGCTGGCGATTGGGTGTTGCCGGTGCTCGGTCATCCGGGTGCGAAGTCGACACGCGGATACCTCGGCGTGGTCGTTACCGCCGGGTATCGTGCGGTGCCGGGAGCGACGAAGGGTCTCGCGGAAACTCCGGTGGATTACTTTCCCAAGAAGCAGGCGGGGCTTCAGCAGGCGTTCCGCATCCGTGAGGTGGACTGGAGCGCGACGATGAAGGTCGAGGCGCTGGGTCAAAGCGTGCAGGCCGACGTCTTCCATCTCTACTCGCTGAAAGAGGGGGCGATGACGGGCAGCGTGCTGGTGAACTATTTCGTGGTCGGCGCACCGGCGAGCCAGTGGCGGATCCGCGTGCCGGAGAGCTTGGGCAATGTGGAAGTCATCGGCCAGAACGTTGGCCGCGATTGGCGACGCGAGGGCGATACACTGGTGATTCCGCTGGCGCGGCCCTTGCTCGGCGCGGGGACGGTGCTGGTGACCTTCGAGCAGCCGATGAGTGCCCGTGGCGGCGATCTTTCGCCCGGCGAGGTGCGGCCGCTCGACGTGCAATCCGAGCGCGGCCACATCCAGGTGGTCAGTCCCTTGCAGGTGAAGTCCGAGACCACTCGTAGCGAAGGCTCGGTGTTGAAACTCGATGCCACCGAACTGCCGACGGAATACCGCTTGCTCAGTAGCGCGCCGACCCTGGCCGCATGGCAATACACTGCCGGCGACGTGTCGATTGGCATGAAGATCGACTGGTATCAGCCCGGAGAAACCGAGGATCAGGTCGTGGACTTCGCGAAGCTCGCCAGCCACGTCTCGCGTGACGGCCAGGTGGTGACGGATGCCCGCTTCTTCGTGAAGACGCGAGGTCGTTCGGTGCTGGAGCTTTCCCTGCCGCAAGGCGACCTGTGGGAATCCAAGGTCGATGGCCAGGTGGTGAATGCCCGCCGCGATGGCGCGAAGATTCTGGTGCCGCTGCCTGCCAAGGCGGATCCGAATGAGCCGGTCGAGGTGGTCTTGCGCTACGGTGCGAAAGGCGATGGCGCGCGTTCGCCTGCATTGGCTGCGCCGGTGTTGTCCGCGCCGACTGTGATTGGCGAGTGGAAGGTGAGCGGGGATGACGGCCGCCAACTTGTCCCACGCGGTGGCCTGCGGCCGGTGAAGCCGGTGCTGACCGAGACCGGTCTTGAGTGGATCTCGTCGCGGGCGCGCATGGGTGCGCTGTCCGTGCTGCTGGTGGCGCTGGTTGGCTGGATCTTGCAACGCATCCGTGGCCTGCGGATTCCCGGCGTGCTGCTGATGCTGCTCGCGGGTGCCGCTTCGTGCTGGCTCGCGTGGCAGGCGCTTCACGAGCGCCGGGTGAACATTGCGACGCTTGAATACACCGCGCCGGTGGTGCCCGCGGAGAAGCAGGTGGTGCTTGAACTCGGCAACGTGCCCTCGTGGCAAGCCATGCTCAGCGTGCCCGGCGTGCTGCTCGTTTTGGGCGGCCTCGCCTTGGTGGGCTATGGACTGTGGACGTCGATGGTAGGGACGCGCCCGCACTCCGAGGGAGAGGCAAGTGAGAAGAAGCCATTCCGGTTGGCCGGTGGCTTTCGATCCTACGTTGTCGGCGGTCTGGTGCTGATTGGCCTCGGCGTGTTGGCGCAGCGCTTCGGCGCGGTGTTGTTCTTCGGCGGATTGGGTGCGCTGCTGCTGTTAGGGAAAGGATTGCCGGGCTTGGTGGGGCTTTTCCGCAGGGGAGCTGCGCCAGTGGCGGCGACGGCCTTGCTGTTCTTCGCTGGCACGGATGTTGGGAAGAGCGCGGAGCTGATTCCCGCGGAGTCGATGATTCACACGTGGCGTATTCAGGACGGGCGCTTGACCGGGGAGATCGCCGTGGAAGCGCGTGGCAAAGCGGACGAGCGCGTGCTGCTGCTCACTTCGCCGGCCGTGCTGACCGGGTTCACTGGGGAAGGATGGCGCGTCGTGAAGGCTGCCCACGGGGATGCGGAGGCCTACTTCCTGGTCGCCAGCGCCGAGGGAAAGAAGACGGGGCGCGCGACCTTCGAGATGCCGTTGCCGGCACCGCAGAATGGCTGGCGCTTGCCGGCGGGTCCGGCGGCCGTGCAGCGCGTGAAGGTGAGCTGGAATCAGCCGGGGTGGGAATTCGTTTCGCAGCGCGCGGCCAAGGTCACGCAACTGGCGATCGACGGCGGCAGCAGCGCGGAGCTGGTGCTCGGCCCGGCCGATGAGATCACGCTGCAAGCCCGTCCGCTGCGGCGCGACGCGACCAGCGAAGAAAGCCGCTTCTTCGTGGAAACCAATGACCTCTATCTGCCGGGTCCCGGCGTGGTCAGCGGACGCCATCGGGTGGCCGTGCGGCCGTCGCGCGGCATCGTGAAGGAGTTGACGATTCTCATTCCCGCAGGCTTCACGGTCGGCGATGTAACAGACGGACCGGTCGGAAGCTGGCGCTTCAATCCGGAGACGCGGGAGCTGAAGGTGGGCATCGAGCCCGCGCAGGACCAGGCGTTCGCGTTTTCCATCGGCACCCAGCGCGGCACCGCCACGCTGCCGGTCGATCTCGTGTTGGAGCCGGTGAAGGTGCAGGGCTCGGCGGGTGCGGTCGGGTTGTTAGGCTTGGGCTTCGGCGATGAGGCGCAGGCGGAAGCGGTCAATGCGAAGGGCATGAGCGCGGTGAACCTCGATGATTTCGGTGCGAAGCTTTTGCCCCACGACCGCGAGGGCCGGGCGCTGGCCGTGATGCATCGCGCCTATCGCCATACCGGCGGCGACGCGACGCTGGCGCTGAAGGTGACTCCGGTCGCGCCGGAACTCCGGGCTGACATGAAGCAGACGCTCTCGCTCGGTGACGATCGCATGGTGCTGGCGGTTGACCTGATGGCATCGATCACCCGGGCTGGTTTGTTCAAGCTGGAGGTGGAGATTCCGGCGGGCTTTGAGGTTGAGTCGGTGACGGGTGCGGCGCTTGCGCATTGGGCGGAGGCGACGACCGATGGCGTGCGTCTCTTGAACCTGCATCTCAACGGCCGCACGCTTGGCGAGCAGGCTTTCGCGATCACGCTGGCGGCTCCGTTCCCCGGTGCTCAGGCGTCGTGGCCGGTCCCGCGGGTTTCGCTGCGCGGGGCGGCACGGCAGACCGGCATGCTGACCGTGGTGCCCGACCGCGGCCTGCAAGTGCGGGCGGTGTCGCGGACCAATGTCTCGCAACTCGACCCGCGCGAGGCCGGTGTGCCGCGGCCGGGAGCGCTTGCCTTCAAGCTGCTCCAGGCCGACTGGTCGCTCGCGCTGGCGGTGGCGAAGCTGGATGCCTGGGTCACCGCGCAGGTGCTGCATGAGGTGACTCTTCGGGAAGGTCAGACGTTGAGCCGAGTGCGACTCGCGTATCGCATCGACAATGCGGCGATGAAGGCGCTGCGCGTGAAGATTCCAGGACTGGATGAAAAGGCTACGGCCACCGTGCGGGCCAGTGGACCCGCGGTTGGTGACTTCGTCCCGGTGGCGGGCGAGGACGGCTTGTGGGAAATCCGCTTCCAGCGTGGCGTGGCAGGAGAAACCACGGTCGATATCGAATTCCAACAGACGGCCGGCAATTCGGTCTCGGTCGCGCCGGTGACGCCGATGGAAGTACGGCAAGCATCGTATTTCGTGGCCGTGCGGACCGGAGGTCGTCTGGAGACTGAGATCCCGGCCTTGCCGCGCGGGTGGCAGCGCAGTGATTGGGGCGTGGTTCCTCAGTCCTTGCGCGATGCGTTTTCTCCTCAAACCCCGGCGGCGGTATTCCGCGCTGCGGAGGTGGAGGGGCCGCTGGCGGTGAACCTGAAGCGCCATGAGCTGGAGAAGACCCAAGACCTGCGAGTGGAGCGGGGGAGTCTCACCACGCTGGTATCGCCGGATGGAGCGTCGCTGACGGCGGTCGATCTGAACGTGCGGGTGGCGGAGAAGGGAACGCTGAAGCTTGAACTCCCGGAGGGTGCGGATCTCTACAACGTGCTCGTCAACGAGGATGGCGTGTCGCTTGTGAAGGATGGTTCGGCGTGGCTGTTCCACGTGCATCCGGCACCGGAAGGTGACCGCCCGGCGAGCGTGCGCTTCGTCTATGCGATGAATGGCAAGGGGACGGTGTTGGAAGGCCCGCGGCTCGACGTGCCGCTGGAGAACCTGACGTGGCGGGTGATTTTGCCGGAGGGCTGGAAGCTCGCGAAGCATCACGGCGACTTCGAACTGGAGGGACAGTCGCGGAAGGTCGTGAAGGAGGATTATCGCAGTTACGTTTCTCGCCAGCGCGCGGCGGGCAAGCAAGAGGCCGTGGCGCTGCTCGATCAAGCGAACCAGTGGATGCAGGCGGGCGATCAGGGCAAGGCAAGTCAGGCACTGGGCAAGGCGGCGCGCAACGGACTGCTCGACAAGGCTTCCAACGAGGACGCCCGCGTGCAGCTCCGCAATCTGAAGACGCAGCAGGCAACGCTCGCCCTGAATACCCGGCGCCAGCGGCTCTATCTGGACAACAAGGCGGAGTTGCCGACCGGCAATGCCCAGCTTGAACAAGCGGCGCAAGAGAACCCGCTGCTCCAAGGCGATCTCAACTTCGATCCCCAGCAGTTCGATCGTTTGTTAGAGGGAAATACGATCGATGAGAACGCCGCGATGAAGGCGATCGCCAACCGCATGGTGACGCAGCAACTCGCTGCCGATCCGGCACCGGCTGCGCTCGACGTGACGATGGCCGAACGCGGGACGGTGCTGGACTTCAAGCGCAGCGTCCAGGTGGACGGGAGCAAGGCGATGCGGCTGGAACTCGTGATCGAGCCGCAGCAGTCCCGCGGCTGGATGTTCGGGATCCTGCTGTGCGCGCTGACTGCCGGTGTGGTGGCGACCCTCTGCCGTCTCAGGAAAGCGTGAGACAGCTTACTTCCACCGCTCGATCTCGGCGCGGACGTTCTCCACGGACGGAGCGCCGGGATTGGTGCGGGCGGCGAGGGCGCGCTGGAGATTGAAGACGCTGCTCGCATCCGCGGTGTAGGCGGCGTCGATCGCGGTCAGGTCCAGCTTGTCGAGTGGCACGCCGGTCTTGACCGATTCGGCGACGGCCTTGCCGACGAGTTCGTGGGCGTGGCGGAAGGGGACGCCTTGCTTCACCAGCCAGTCGGCGAGATCGGTGGCGAGTAGCATCGGGTCGCTGGCAGCGGCGAGGCAGCGGTCCTCGCGGATCTCCATCGCGGCGACCATCTCGGTATTCACCGCGAGGATCAACTTGAGCGTGTCGATCGAGTCGAAGAGCGGCGGCTTGTCCTCCTGGAGGTCGCGGTTGTAGGTGAGCGGCAGGCCCTTCACGGCGACCAGCAGGTTCATCAGGTTGCCGATGAGACGGCCGCTCTTGCCGCGGGTGAGTTCGCAGACGTCGGGATTCTTCTTCTGCGGCATCAGCGACGAGCCCGTGGTGTGGGCGTCGGAGAAGACAACGAAGCCGAACTCCGCGGTGCACCAGAGGATGAGGTCCTCGCTGAGGCGCGACAGATGGACGCCGCACAGCCCGATGGCGAACAGCGTCTCCGCGATGTAGTCGCGGTCGGCGATGGCATCCATCGAGTTGGTGCTCGCGCTGTCGAAGCCGAGTTCCGCGGCGATGGCGCGGCGATCGAGATTGATGGTGGAGCCGGCGAGTGCGCCGGAGCCGAGCGGGGAGACATTGAGGCGCTTGCGGGCGTCGGAAAGCCGTCCCTTGTCGCGCTCCAACATTTCCACGTAGGCGAGGAGGTGATGGCCGACAGTGACGGGCTGGCCGCGCTGGAGGTGGGTGTAGCCGGGGATGACCGTGGCGGCATACTTCTCCGCCCGGTCGAGCAAGGCGGACTGCATGCCGGAAAGCGCTTCCAACAAAAGGTCAATCTCCGTGCGGCAATAGAGGCGCGTGTCGGTGGCGACCTGGTCGTTGCGGGAGCGGGCGGTGTGGAGCTTGGCACCGGCGGGGCCGATGCGCTTGGTCAGCTCCGCCTCGATGTTCATGTGGATGTCCTCGAGGGATGTCTTGAACTCGAAGCGGCCCTCTTCGATATCGGCCCTGATTTCCAGCAGGCCTTGCTCGATCGCGCCGAATTCCTCAGCGGTCAGAAGGCCGGCGTTCAGTTGGGCGCGGGCGTGGGCGATGGAGCCGGCGATATCGTGCGGGAAGAGCCGCCAGTCGTAGCTGATCGACTCACCGAACTGTTGGACGAGAGAGGAGGTATCCTGAGCGAAGCGGCCTTTCCACATGGCGGCGGCAGTAGCAGGCAGCGGGCGGCCGGGTGCAAGGGAAAACCCCGGGGGTGGGGGTACTCGTCCGCGAGGGTGGGGTCGGCTTCAGGGGTGGCTTCCGCGGTGTCACCACCGCGCCTACGGGGAGGGAGGCGGCGCTTTCGTGAGAACGCCGGAAGCCGAGGGTGGGGGCCGCTCTGCGAGTGGCTTCCGCGGTGTTACCACCGCGCCTACGAAGAAGAAGGCCACCGCGCCCACGGGAATGCGGTCAGCGCTTCCGTGCGGGGAGTCGCTTTCCGGTGACCCGGGCCTTGATCAGGTTCGGGCAGACACCCTTTTTCCGGAGTTGCTCGCAGCAGGCCTCGATCTTGATGGCCTGGCGCATCGGCCGGAAGCCCATGCGGCGGGTCAGGCAGTCATTGAGCAACTCCAGATGCGAGTCCTCGAATTCCACGACCTTGCCGCAGTCGATGCAGACGAGGTGGTTGTGGCTCGGCTTGTCGTTGAAGTTCGGATCGTAGGTCTTGAGATCGCCGCCGAGGTCGATCTCGTGGAGCAACCCGGCCTCCACCAGCAGGGCGATGGTCCGATAGACCGTGGCCCGGGAGACGCCGGCATTGGCTTTCCGCGAGCGGTCGAAGAGTTCCTCAGAGGTGAAATGCTCGTCGCTGGCGAAGGCTGTACGCACGATCGCATCGCGCTGGGGAGTTTTCCGCAGCCCCTTCTTCCGGATGAAGGTGTCGAGCTT
Source organism: Luteolibacter arcticus (assembly GCF_025950235.1). NCBI lineage: Bacteria > Pseudomonadati > Verrucomicrobiota > Verrucomicrobiia > Verrucomicrobiales > Verrucomicrobiaceae > Neoluteolibacter > Neoluteolibacter arcticus. The sequence goes on from NZ_JAPDDT010000022.1 coordinate 59,180, forward strand.
ATCGAGGATCGCCTGTTCCACGGAGGGATTTAAACGCCCGACTCCGCGGCGGGGAAGGACGAAGCGCGGATGTCGGAATTTGCGGGTTGGCAAGGCCGGGCGGCTTGCGTGAAATAGGGCCGATGAAGCTCTGGAAGCCCCTCGCGGTCATGATTTCGGCCCTGTCCCTGTGGTCCTGCGGTTCGCCGCAGACGCTCGATGTGCGGCCGCTTCACATCCGGGAGGTCGGGAAAGGCGACACGGATGATCCGATGGTCCGGGGCGAACGCCAGCGGCGTTTCCACGGTGCCATTGGCGTGGGCGAGCAGGGCGACCGCCTCGGATACACCTACACCGTGCTGTGGAACGACGACTCGTCGTCGGACTCCGGTGAGATCGTTTTTGAGTTCCAACAGGGCGCAACCGGCAGCCGGGTGAAGAAAATGGTGCACCAGATTGCCACCGGGGAGACCTCCGGTCGCGCTGAATTCGCCATTTTGGGCGACGATTACCGCAAGGGGGGCCGGGTGCTGGCGTGGCGCTGCAGCCTGGTTCGCGGTGGCCGGGAGGTTGCGTCGCGCCATTCCTACCTCTGGCAATAACGCTTTTTCACACAGATGCACGGTTGACCATTCCCACCGGGGGATTTTAAGGTGGAGCGGTCGCTAGCAAGTTCGGTCCCTCACACGTGAGTTCGGAAAACGCCATTCTGGTCGGAGTATTCGACGGGTTCACTTGGATTCGCTGCGAGGGAAAAGGCTCCTTCGTAATTAGTCCGGTGATGAAGGAATGCGCCGAATCGCGGATCGCAGAGGGCGAGCGATGTCTGGTCATCGATCTCGAAGCCTGCACCGGCATGGACTCCACTTTCATGGGGCAGCTTGCCAGTTTTGCCGCCCGGCTATCGAAGCTGGGAGCCAAGGGCGGCGTCCAGATTGCCGGGGCGGGCGAGCGCAACCGCACCTCGCTGGAGGATCTGGGACTGGACTGCCTGCTGGAGATTGATCCGCCAGTCGCCCTATGGCGCGGCCGGGCCGAGCAAGTCCGGGCGGAACTGGAACCCTATCGGCCGGGCCATGCACCAACGGTGAAGGAGCGGGCACGACACATTTTGGAGGCTCATCAGACGCTGGCTGCCACCAGTGAAGAGAACGCCCGGAAGTTCGCCGGCGTGGTCGGCATCCTCGAACAAGAGGTTGCCGAAAACGAACGCAAGGCCGACTGACCTGTCGGCGCGGCCCATGGAACACCTCCTCCCTTATTCCTTGCTGGCCCTGGTGCTTCTCGGGCTGGCCATCGCCTTGGTGCGGAAAAAGCGGGAGCTTTACTCGAAGAAGGCCGAGCTGTCGGCCTTCGAGGGCGAGGAACACCGGATGTTCGCATTCCTCCACGACCTGGGCGCGGCGATCGGCAGCGACACCACCATGACCGGATTGTCGCGGCTGATCGTGGATGGGGTGGACCGGGTGGTCGCGGCCCGTGGGGGGGCGCTTTACCTGCTGGACGACTCGCGCACCCGGCTCCAGCCGAAGTACCTTTCCACCGAGTGCCCTCCGCTGATTCCCGTGCCGGAAGAGGTGCGGCAGCGGGCGGAGAAGGATGCCCGGGCCTTGGAGAGTCATCTGCGGCTGGCCCAAGTGCCGGCGGACGAGGGGATGCTCGGGGCAGTTCTTTCTGCCAGCGAGGCCCAGTTCATTCCCGAGGTGAAGGCTCATCCCGCCTTTCGTGACGGGTCGCTCTTCGGTCCGGATACGATGGCCCTCGTGGCTCCGCTGCGCCACGGCGGGAAGGATCTCGGGGTCCTGGCCGTCACCCGCATCCGCGAGGATGGGGCATTCACTTCAAACGACTTCGCCGTCTTCCGCAGCGTCGCCGAGCAATCCGCCTTCGCGATCGGCAGTGCCTTGGTCCATCGCGAAGCGGGCGAGAAGCGGCAGATGGAGCGCGAGCTTCGTAATGCCCGCGAGGTCCAGCGCGTCTTGCTCCCGCAGGGCGACCCGATCGTCCCCGGCTATCGCATCAGCGGCACCAACCAGCCGGCCCGCATCATCAGCGGCGACTACTACGACTACTTCGACCTCGGCAACGGCCGGCACGGAGTGGTGATCGCCGACGTATCCGGGAAAGGGGTTGCCGCCGGTCTGCTGATGGCCATGTGCCGCAGCGTCCTGCGTTCGCTCGCCGCGGCCCACGAGGATCCGGCAGCCGCGCTGGCCCTGGTGAATCGCCAGCTTTTCCCGGACATCCGAGAGGACATGTTCATCAGCCTCTTTTACGCGGTGATCGAGGGCGATAGCGGGCGCGTGAAGCTTGTCCGGGCCGGGCACGATCCCGCCTTGCTCTACCGCGCTGCGGAAAAGTCAGTGACGATTCTCAAGCCACCCGGCCTCGCACTGGGCATCGACGAAGGCGATGTCTTCGAGCGCGTCACCAAGGTCCATGAGATCCAGCTCGAGCAGGGCGATTGCGTGCTCTTTCACACTGATGGCGTGAAGGAGGCCGTGGATGCGGCGGGCGAGGAATTCGGCATGGACCGACTCCGCCAAGCCTTCCGCGACGGTGCGTCCCTGGGTGCGGAAACATCGATCCGGGCGGTGGAAAAGGAACTCGCCCGTTTCGCCGCAGGCGCGCCGCAGATGGACGATGTCACCCTGGTGGCAGTCGAAAAGCGGTAGGCGTCAGGCATTTCCCGCCTGCCGGGTGCGGCGCAGGAGCAGGCCGGCTGTTGCGATACCTAACAAGATCGGTGCAGTCGGCTCGGGCACAGTCACGAGATCACCGAAGCCGTTCGTGTTGCCGCCGTTGACTCCGAGGTTGCCATCCCAAGCGGCGAAGATGCCGAGATTCTGTGGGGGAAGGCCCGGATAGGTGGTGCCGAACATGTCGAAGCGGATCGACGAGGTATTCTCGTAGTAGAGGATCATGCCACCGTCGGCCGTGGTCTCCGGATGTCCCGACCCACGCGAGTCGAAGCGGTAGGAGCCGTCCTCGTTGAGCACGTTGATCTCGCTGTTGTCGTGAAGTTGGTAGCCGACCAATCCGTTGCCACCGAAGGCGCGGATCGACTCGGCCTGAAGCGTTTCACCATCGTGGTCATAGACCAGCAGGCGGACGCCGGGCAGCGTGATCTCCGTCTGGAAGTCGCTGCCGCCGAGGAAGAAGCTCATCGACCAGGCGATGCCACCGGTGGGCTGCTCCAGATTACCGTCCTGACGGTAGTAAACGCCGAGGTCGTTGTTGGAAAAGCTGTCGTTGTAGTCCGGGATCCATCCGACCCACTGGTAGGTGCTCGTTTCCCGGAAGGAAGAGCCCTCGCCATCGGTCAGGCCGAGGAATGACACGCGCACATCAACGGAGTTGCCGTTGTAGGTCCCCGCATTGGCGAAATCCATCGAGTGAGCCGAAGAGTAGTAGGGCCCGAGCGTCGAGTTGTTCGGATACATCTGGCTCGCCGGCTGGACGTTGCCGGAAAAATCCAGGTCCACGTAAGTCTGTGCCATCGCTCCCAAGGGGAGGGCGGCAACCAAGCAGGCGAGTTGGGGGAATGACACGGTCATGGGGGCGACAGGGACGCGTTTGATCTAGCAACGATCGCGCCCCGGATCGAACGGAAAGTGTCACGCGATCACGGTAGGCTGGAGGACATCCTCCAGGGCCTTCGCGAGCGGACCGACGTTCTTGTCGTCGAAAAGCGTCAGGTGGCGGCCGGGAACCGGCACGATTCGCAGGCCTCCGCCGGCCAGTGCGGTCCAGCCGTAGTCGGCCGGCCACTCGACCTTGTCGCTCGGGGTCAGGGCTTTGAAGAGCGTGATCGGGCCGGGATAGAGGCGGGGCTTGTAGGCCTGCATCGCGCGCCAGTTTTCCTCCCGGACCTGGACGCGGCGCAGATCGCTGTGCGCTTCCGCCGGACCCATGGTCATGGCTTCGACGACTTCCTTCTTCACCTGGCGGTGAACGGAAATGCCTTCTGCAATCCGTTCTCGCAAACGCTCCAGCTTCGCGGGCAGCGGCAGGTCATCCTGCTGCTGCCAGAAAGCTCCGAGTCGCCCCGGCAGCGAGTAGCGCTTGCCGGGAGCTGTTGGATTGTGGGTGTCGAAGAGGCCAAGAAATTCGACCGCGTGTCCCTGCTCGACGAGCTGGCACGCCATCTCGTGCGCCACCACGCCGCCAAACGAGTAACCCGCCAAGCGGAACGGGCCTTCGGGATGCACCGCCAACAGTTCCTTCACGTAGGCGGCTGCGGTTTCCTCGACGCTGGATTCGGTGATGGGACTGCTGTTGCTCAGGGACAGGGCCTCGATCGCGTGGATCGGGTACTCGCCGGTCATCCGCTCGGCCAAGCCGCGGTAGAAGATGACGCCGCCATCGCCGCCGTGGATGCAGAACAGGGGTGGGGGATTGCCGCGGTCGGAAAGGGTGACCAGATGGCCTTTCTTGCCGGACTTCGCCACCGGCTCCACCTCGGGCGCCAGCAGGGAGGCGAGCCGCGCCACGGTCGGGTGGCTGAGCAGTGCTGCCAGCGGCAGGCTGCGGCCGAATTCCTTCGAGACACGGGAGAACAGGCGCAGTGCCATCAACGAATGGCCACCCAGCGCGAAGAAGTCTTCATCCCGGCCAATCTCTGAAACGTCGAGCAGCTCGCTCCACAACGCGGCGAGCCGTTTTTCGGTCTCTCCTTGGGGTGGACTGAAACGACGCGGTTCGCCGGATCCCTTCGCCGGATCAGGCAGCGAGGCGGTGTCGATCTTGCCATTCGCGGTGATCGGAAACGAGTCCACCAGCATCACGCCATCCGGATGCAGGAACGATGGCAGCTTCGACGAAAGCCATGCGTCGAGCTTCGCGGCATCCATCAGGCTGCCTTCCTCCGAGACGGCCCATGCGAGGATGCGCTTGGTCTCGGCGGTGTCTCCGCGCACCGCGACCTTCGCCTGGCGCACTTCAGGATGCGATGCGAGGACGGTCTCGATCTCGCCGAGCTCGATGCGGAATCCGCGTACTTTCACCTGATGGTCGCGGCGGCCGATGAATTCGATGGTGCCATCCGCCAGCCAGCGGCACAGGTCGCCGGTGCGATAGAGCCGGCCATGGACGGAGTGCTCGACGAACTTGTCCGCTGTTAGAGCAGAATCACCTTGGTAGCCGAGTGCCAATCCGTCGCCGCCGGTGAAAAGCTCGCCCGGTATGCCGCCGGGGAGGATCCGGCCGAGTTCATCGAAGATGAAGGCGGTCGTCCGCGAGATGGGCCGGCCGATGGGGATCGAGGGGCGCTCGCAGTCTTCCGGTCGGATGACGTGGCAGGTGGTGAAGGTGGTGTTCTCGGTCGGTCCGTAGCCGTTGATCAAGGTGGTGTCTGGCAGCGTCGAGAGCGCTTGGCGCACGTGGGAGACCGAGAGCACGTCGCCGCCGGCGAGCAGGTAGCGCAGGCCTTTGAGCGAATCGGCGTGTTCCTCGATCATCACTTGGAACAAGCCCGCGGTGAGCCACAGCGTGGTCACACCTTGTTCGCGCACTGCGGTCGCGATCTCGTCGAGGCCGGTGCCTTTCGAGGGGATGACGAGGGTGCCGCCATTGAGCAGCGGGCCCCAGATTTCAAGCGTCGAGGCATCGAAGGAAAGCGGGGCGGCCTGGAGGAAGACGTCGCTGGCGGTGATCGGCATGAAGCCGTTGTCGCGCACCAGTCGGGTGACGCCGCGATGCGGCACCAGCACGCCCTTCGGCTTGCCGGTGGAGCCGGAGGTGAAAAGCAGGTAGGCCGGGTGCTCGGCCGTGAGGAGGAACTCAGGCAGATCGACGGGCGTCGCGCTGCCGAACTTCGGGATCTCTAACAAATGCCCGTTCCACTCGCCGAATGAGAAACCCAGCCCCGGCGTGGCGAGGCCGACCCGTGCACCGGATTCCTCTAACAAAAGCGCGAATCGTTGCGCCGGATAGTCCGGATCGAGCGGCACGTAGGCACCGCCGGCAAGGAGGATGCCGAGCAGGCCGGTGATCATCTCCGGCGAGGGTTTCGAGCAGAGGGCGACCAGGTCACCGGGCTTTACGCCGGCTTCGATCAGGCGTGCCGCAACGGTGGTGGCTTCGGCGTGGAGTTGGGCGTAGGTGGCCGTCTCCTCGCCGAAGACCAGGGCAGTGCGGGAAGGATGGTTCCGCGCGGTCTCCATGAACCATGCAGGTATCGTGGCTTGTGCTTGGTCTGGCGGAATGATTTCCGCGTTCCCAGTGGTTCCATTTCGGGACCACTTGCTGAGGATCGTTTCCTTCTCGTCGAATGTGAGAATTTCCAACGCCGAGAGCTTGCGGGTCGGAGCTTCCGCAATGCTCTCAAGCAACTGCTGATAGTGCCCCAGCATCCGCCGGGCCGTGGCGTGATCGTAGAGGTCGGTGCTGAAGTCGCAGGTCACACGCCAGCCTTCGGCCCGCTCGACCATGAAGAAATGCAGGTCGAAGATTGCGCCGGGCGAACGCGAGGGAATCGGGATCAGCTCCACGCCGCCGAAGGTGCCCGCTTTCGCGAACGAACGCTGGTGCGTGAAATTCACCTGGAAGAGGGGATTGCGGCTCGGGTCGCGGTTCGGCTTCAACGCACGGACCAGACACTCGAAGGGGAGATCCTGGTTCTCGACCGCCGCCAGCGCATGGTCGCGCACCTGGCAGACGAGGCTTTCAAAAGAGGGATCGCCCGAAAGGTCGCTGCGCAGCACCAGCGAGTTGATGAACACGCCGATCAGCCGCTCGACTTCAGCCCGCGTGCGACCGGTGATCGGCGAGCCGACGGCGATGTCCGTCATCCCGCTGTAGCGGTGGAGCAGCACCTTGTACGCCGCGAGCAGCAGGTGATAGAGAGTCGCCCCGTTGCGCGCGGCGATGGCTTGCAGGCGGCCGGTCAGTTCGCGCGGCAACAGGGACGAAATCAGATCGCCACTCCACGACTTCGCCGCGGGGCGCGGCCGGTCGGTCGGCAGGTCGAGCTCGGCCATGCCAGCCAGCCGGTCTTTCCAGAAGGCAAGCTGCTTGGCGACCTCGGGGCCTTCGAGGAAGTCCTTTTGCCACACGCTGTAGTCGCCGTACTGGATCGGCGGCATTTCGAGCGGGCACTCCTTTCCCTCGTGATAGGCCTGATAGATGTCCGCCAGCTCCTCGGTCAGGACAGTCATCGACGAGCCGTCGAACATCGCGTGATGGACGGTGACGTGCAGGATGTGCACGCTCGGCGAAAGCCTCACCAGCTCCGCCCGGAACACCGGACCGGTCGCAAGATGGAAGGGCCGCTGTGCTTCGATGCTGCCGAGCCGGTCGGCTTCTGTCTGGCGCTCGCCTTCAGGCAGATGGGAGACGTCGTGAATCGGGAACTTGAAAATCGCGTGGGGAGAAACGATTTGCAGCAGCTCGCCTTGCTCCTCCTCGAAATGAGTGCGCAGCGACTCGTGGCGCTCGACGATCGTGCGGAGAGATTGCTCTAACAGACCGGTGTCGAGCGGTCCCTCCAGACGGAACCGCATCGGGATGTTGAACGCGGTGACGTCCGGCTGCAGCAGCTCCAGATACCAGAATACCTGCTGGGCGACTGACGCAGGAAAGGCCAGTACCTCCGCGGACTCGGGCGCTTGGGTCGCATCGAGGTCGTGAGGGGTATCGCTCATCGTTTCAGAGTTTACGGCGGTAAGCATCGCGGTTCACGCGTTGGATGGTAGGGGCCGCTGCTGCGGGCTCAGCCGCGGAGGTGAGGTCGGCAGCCAGTGCGGCGATATTGCGGTGACGGAACACCTGGGCAGGGGCGATGGCGAGCCCGATGCGGGTGGCGCGGGTGCTGATCTGGAAGATCAGGATCGAGTCGCCGCCGAGCTCGAAGATGTCATCGGTGGTGCCGATCTCCTTCATGCCGAGCACTTGCTTCCAGATCTCCACCAGCTTCTGTTCCGTGTCGTTCTTCGCCGCGACAATTTCACGGGCGGTGTTCTCTTCGGCCTCGCCTGGAGCAGGCAGGGCCTTGCGATTGACCTTGCCATTCGGGGTGAGCGGGAAGGCATCGAGCACCACGAAGGTCGACGGCACCATGTAGTCCGGCAGCTTCGCGGCGAGGTGCTGGCGCAGCTCCGCGCCGAGTGCCGACGATGGCTTCTCATGGTGCGGCACGTTTGCCAAGGGAGCCGGGGACGCTTGGATCGGCCACAGCGGCAAGATTCCACTGCCGGAGGGCAGGAAGATGACGTCCATGATGCCGGCGGCACCATTGCCACGCCAGCGGACGTGGGCCTTGTAGCCGGTCGAGGTGGCGATGGCGAACAGGTCCTCGGCGGTGAGGGCGGTATTCGGCGGAGATGGCTGGAATGGCAGTGCGCCGTCTTCCGGAGAATGCTCCAGCGCCCGCAGGAAACCAAGCGGCGAGGACAGCCGGAGATCTGGGATTCCGGCGATGGCCAACTCGTTCGGCCCTTCGGCTAGCATCGCTTCGAGCTGCTCGAGATTCAGCCGCTCCCACTGGCGCCAGTTGGTCACCACTTGGGTGGCGGGCTTTTCACCGACGTGGAGGATCACGTCGTAATGATAGGTCGTGGTCTCGTTGGAGAGCTTGCCGCGACGGAGCTGGATCTCGATGTGCGAGAAGCCTTCGAGGTGGTCGAACCACGCGGGGTCCAGCGAGAGTTCCGTCTCACGGGAGAGCCGTTGGGCGAGCTTCTCGCGGAGTTGTTTGCAGGTGGTGCCGCTAGGGGCTCGCTCGCGAAGGATTTCGGCGTGATGGGCGGCTAACAGGGCATTGCTCTGGATGTCGCCGAGGAAGATGCGACCGCCGGGCTTCAGTGCGTTCGCGGCACCTTGCAAGACGCGTTCGAGGTAGTCGGCATCGGGGAAATACTGCGCGACGGAGTTGATGATGACGGTGTCGAAGTAGCCGTCTGGCATGCCGGCGAAGTCATCGGCAGGGCGGTGGAAGAGCTTCACCTGTGGCAGGGGGTGATTCTTTTGCAGCGCCTCGATCGCCACCTTTGAAATGTCGGCGGCCCAGTAGCACTCGGACTCCGCGGCGAAGCGCGAGAGGATCTGGCCGGTGCCGCAGCCGATTTCGAAAATACGACGCGGACCGTAGCTGCGCAGGCGCGCGCTGGTGGTCTCGATCCACTCGGCGACCTGATCGTCGATGTCAGTGATGCCTGCCCAGCCGGCGATGACCGAGTCGAGCTTGTCCAGCTTGCCGCTGCCGGATTGGTCGATGGCGGACTTGTAGAGCAGGTCCCACTGGTCTTCCCAGATGGCGGTGCCATTGCTGGTCGCTCCCTCGGGCTTCACGTAGGCGACGAGACGGCCGTCGTGGACGTGGGCCACGGCTAGGCCGACGGCAGGATGCTGCTCGAGATGAGTCTCGATGTCACCGAGTTCGATGCGGAAGCCGCGGACCTTCACCTGATGGTCCATGCGGCCGAGGCATTCGAGCGTGCCATCGGGATTCCAGCGCGCGAGGTCGCCGGTGCGGTAGAGCTTGCCGGATTGCAGCGGAGTGGAAATGAAGCGGTCGTCGGTGAGATCCTGACGCTCGTGATAGCCGTGGGCGAGGCCGTCGCCGCCGATGAGCAGTTCACCGGCGATGCCGACAGGCTGCGGCTGCATCGCGGTATTCACGATGAAGACCTGGGTGTTGTCGATGGGGCGGCCGATGGTCACCGGACCTTCTCCTGCGTCAACCTTGGCGGTGGTGGACCAGATGGTGGTCTCGGTGGGACCATAGACGTTCCAGATTTCTCCGCAGAGTGGGGCGAGGCGGTTGACCAGATCGCGCGGGACGGCTTCGCCGCCTACCAGTGCCTTGAAGCCGGTCTTGCCGGACCACTGTGCTTCTAGCAGCAGGCGCCAGGTGGCCGGTGTCGCTTGGAGAACGGTCACGTTGTGACGGGCGATCGTTTCGGCGAGGCGGTTGCCGTCGATCGTGATGTCGCGGGTGGCGATCACGACTTCGGCCCCGGTGGTGAGCGGCAGGAAGATTTCCAGGCCGGCGATGTCGAAGGACAGCGTGGTCACCGTGAGCAGCACGTCATCAGGAGCCAAGCCGGGTTGGCGGCGCATCGAGTTGAGGAAGTTCACGACGGCGCGGTGGGGCAGGCGGACGCCTTTCGGACGACCCGTGGAGCCGGAGGTGAAGATGACGTAGACAAGGTCCTCGGGATCACCCTCGACCGGGCTGAAACCGCTGCTATCACCTGTGATTTCATCGACGAGCAAGACCTGCGCTTGAGATGCTGGCAGCTCCTTGTGCAGCGAGGTCTGCGAGAGGATCAGCGGCATGTGCGCGTCCTCGACCATGAAGGCCAGGCGCTCGGCCGGGAAGGCGGGATCCATCGGCACGTAGGCGGCACCGCATTTCAGGATGCCGAGCAGGCCTGCGACCATGTCGGTCGAGCGCTCCAGATGGATGCCGACCAAGTCGCCGCGCTTCACGCCGGAGGCTTGGAGGCGAGCGGCGATGACAGCGGCGCGTTGTTCCAGATCGGCGTAGCTGAGAGCGACATCGCCGCAGCGAATGGCGATCTTGTCCGGAACGCGGGAAGCGACGTGTGAAACGAGGCAGGGGAGGGTGGCCGTGCGCGGGTAGTCGCGCTCGGTCGCATTCCAATCGACCAGCACGCGCTGGCTTTCCTCTTCGTTGAGAATGGGGAGCGCTTGCAGGGCAGCTTCGCCATCGAGGATCGCGCTTTCGATCAATTGCTCGAAGCAGCCCAGCCAGCGACGGATGGTGGCGGCATCGTGGAGATCGGGATTGTATTCGCACTCGACGATCATGCGCTCGTCGGTCTGGACGAGGTTGAAGAAGAGGTCGAAATTGACGTGGCGCTTCGGATTGGTCCAGACGTCGAAGCCGAGGCCGTCGAAGGCGATCTGGTCGATGCCGGACTTGTCGATGTTGAACATCACATTGACCAGCGGCAGGCGGCTGGTGTCGCGCGGCAGGCTGAGCTTCTTCAACACGCTGCCGAAGGTGGCGTCCTGATGATCGTAGGCTTCAAGGACTTGCTCCTTCACTTCCGCGGCGAAGGTGCGGAACGGGCGGTCTGCGGCGGCGTTGAGGCGAAGCGGCAGGAAGTTCAGGCAGTGGCCGACCAGTTCATCGCGTCCGATGCGCGTCTGTCCTGCGGCCGGGACCCCGATGACGAGATCCTCCTGACCGGTGAGGCGGTGGAGCAGGGTGGCAAAGCTGGCGAGCAGCGTTGCAAACAAGGTGCCGCCGAGTTTCGGTGAAGCCTTCTTCAGGCGGGCGTAGCGGTCGGTGTCGAGGGTGAGCGCTTCCATCGCACCGGCGAAGGTCTTTACCTGGGGGCGCGGGTGATCGGTGGGAAGCTCCAGCACCGGGGCGCCGGTTTCGAATTTCGCGACCCACCATGCTTCTGCGGTCGCGTGTTCGTCCTGGTTGGAAACCTCGTGGCGGGCGTAGTCCGCGAACGACATCGCGGGCGGCAGCATCGGCAGGCGGCCGGCCTTGCGGGCGTCGTAGGCATGGGCCAGCTCCATCAGGATCATGCCGAAGGACCATCCGTCGCAGACGATGTGATGGGCGGTGAAAAGCAGCTCGTGTTGATCCGCCGAGAGCCTCGCGACCTGAAGGCGGAGCAAGGGGCCGTGGGTGAGATCGAAGGGCGTGCGTGCCTCGTCTTCCTTCACCTGCGACCAGTGCATGCCCCGTGCGTCGGCAGTCAGCGATGAGAAATCATGCTCGTGGATTTCCAACTGCCGCGGTGCGTTGTGGAAGATCTGCTGCTGGCCATCCGGGCTGAAGGTGCTGCGGAGGGCGGGGTGGCGGACGACGAGGTCGAGCAAGGCGGCGCGCAATGCGGGGACATCCAGCTCTCCATCGAACCGAATCACGTTCGACTCGTTGTAGGCGCAGTTTGCGTCGTCGCCCATCATGAGCGAGTGGAAGATTTCACGCTGGCCTTCGGTCGTCGGCGCGATGTCGTGACGTGGGAAGACGGCGGGTGCGGTGACTTCCTTCGTGGACGCCGGGAGGAAGCCGGCGGCCTGCATGTCTGACACGGCTTCGGTGAAGCCGCGGACGATGCGATCGAAGTCCTCGTCGCTATGGGCGGTGGTGAAGTAGAGTGGCCGGCCCTCCCAGACGTGGACGCCTTTCTCGCGGAGGAAGTACCACAGCAGGCTGGCATACTTCAGGTCTGCTGCGTACTCGACGACGGCGTAGGCGCTGAAGTGCGGCAGACGGATCGGCACGCCGATGGCTTCGAAGTGGCTGTTGAGCGTTCGGCAGAGGCGCTCGACGCGCTCGGTGACCTCGATCTGGAGGCGTGGGCCTTCACCCTTCAAGTGCTCGACCACGCGCCAGGCGGCGGCGAGGGCGAGGGGGTGGCGCACGAAGGTGCCGGCGAAGAAGGTGACGCCAACTTCCGGGAAGCTGTCGTCGCCATAGTTCCATGCGCCGCCGTCGAGGGCGTCCATGTATTCGCGCTTGCCGGCCAGCACGCCGATGGGCATGCCGCCGCCGATGACCTTGCCGTAGGTGGCGAGGTCGGCTTCGACGCCGAAGTAGGCTTGTGCACCGCCGGGATGGCAACGGAAGCCGGTGACGACTTCATCGAAGATGAGCGCGGTGCCGGCGGCCTTGGTGATGGCGCGGACTTCCTGCATGAACTCGCGTGGCTGGAGTCCGGGAGCGCGGCTTTGCACCGGCTCGACCATGACGGCGGCGAGCTCGTGGGCGTGGGCTTTGAGGATTTCGAGGGAGGCGGGATCGGCGTAGTCGAGCACGAGCATGTTCTCGACAAGGGATTGCGGGATGCCGGGCGCGATGGGCTGCGCTTTGTAAACGCCATCGACCCAGGCACCGCGGACCAGCACTTCCTCGAACATGCCGTGGTAGTCGCCGGTGAAGTAGGCGATGCGGGTGCGGCCGGTGATCGTGCGAGCGAGGCGCATGGCGGCCATCACGGCCTCGGAGCCGGTGTTGCAGAAGGTGGCGCGCTCCATGTTCGTCAGCTCGCAGATGGCCTTCGCGAGCTTGCCGGCGATGGGGGACTGCGGTCCGATCTCGATACCGGTGTGGAGCTGCTTTTCAATGGCCTCGGTCAGCCACTCCGGCGAGTGGCCGAAGAAGTAGGTGCCGAAGCCCATGGTGATGTCGACATACTCATTGCCGTCGAGGTCCCAGATCTTCGCGGCCTTCGAGCGGGAGGAGACGATCGGATAGACCATCTCTTTCCACAGCGACTTGAAGCCGGAGACGGCGCGCGGGTCGGCGTAGTGGTCGCGGTGCTCGGCGGTGTAGGCCTTGGAGCTGGCGGTCTTGCGAACGTAGCGGGCGATCAGCTCGTCGAGCGACTTCTGTTGGACGGGAGTGAGTCCGCCGTTCTCGCCCTTGTCGATCGGCTTGTAGGGGCCGAAGCGGGTATTGGCGGAGACGTTGCGGGTGTGATTGGCGGGCCACTTGACCGGGGCGAGCCCGTCGGTTTGAGGAGCGGCAGTGGCAGTGGCAGGGGTTGGTGCTTGGCGGTCGGCCAGCAAGGCCTGCATGAGCTGGATCTGGTTCGCCATCAATTGCTCGATGGTGCCATTGCCAGCCGGTGCGGTTTGGGGAAGGAGAGTAGGAGTCGGAGCCGGAACTACGGTAGGGGCCGTAGGTGGTGCATCGGCAGGCATTTCGCTATCGAGGTGCGCGGCGATGGCGGCCACCGAGGAAAGGTCGCCAAGCATCTGGCGGAAGGTGACCTTGACCCCGAAGCGCGACTGGACGGCCTGGCTGGCCTGGGTGAGGAAGAGCGAGTCGAAGCCGAGCTCGGTGAAGGTCGCGGCATCGTCGTCCACGGTGATGCCGGAGAGATCGAGGACGATGGCACGCAGCTTGGCGGCAAGGTCGGGAAGACGGGACATGGGGGAGGGAGATTGACGATTGACGATTGGCGATTGACGATTGGAAGAGGAGTCCGAAGATGCGGCTGCCGGGGTGCTCAAGCTCTCAACGTCCAACTTCGGACTCTCAACTTCTTGCGAGGCGTCGATCCAGTAGCTTTGGCGTTCGAAGGGATACGTGGGCAGGTGAACGCGGGCGCGTTCCTGGCCTGCGAAGAAGGAAGGCCAATCGAGGGCGACGCCGGTCTTCCACAGCTCGCCGGCGGCATTGAGGAGGTCGGCGAGATCGTTTGCGGACGAGGGCAGCGTTGAGACCACCGTGCTGCTGCCACGAGCAGGGTGTTGGCGAGCGAAGGGTCCGAGGGCTTGGCCGGGGCCGACTTCCAGCAGGATCAGCTCGCCGGTGGCATAGGCGGTGGCCAAGGCGTCGGTGAAGCGGACTTCATGGCGAAGCTGGCGTGCCCAGTAGCTGGGATCGGCCAGCGTCGCGGCATCCATTTCACGGCCGGTGCAGGTGGAGATCCACGGGATGGCGGGTGCATTGGCGCGGACCTTTGCGGCTTCGGCGGTGAAGGGAGCGACGATCGGCTCCATCATCGCCGAGTGGAATGCGTGCGAGGTATTGAGGGCGCGGCAGACGATCTTCTTTTCCTCCAGCTCGCGCTGGTAGGCGGCGATGGGGCCGTGCGAGCCGGAAACGGTGCAGAGCTTGGGGCTGTTGATCGCGGCGAGGTGGATGCCTTCGGGCAGGACGAGTTCGTCGGCCCCTTGGCGCACGGCGAGCATGGCTCCGGAGGGAAGCTCCTGCATGAGCTTGGCGCGCACGGCGAGCAGGCCGAGGGCCTCGGCCAGCGTGAAGGTCCTGGCCAGCACGGCGGCGACGTATTCGCCGATGCTGTGGCCGATGAGCAGCGCGGGTTGGACACCCCACGAGATCCACAGCTTCGCCAAGGCATACTCGGTGACGAAGATGCAGGGCTGGGTCAGCCAGGTTTGGTGGATGCGCTTCTCCGCCTCGGCGCGGTCGGCTTCGGAGGGATAGAGCGTGGCGCGGACATCGAGTCCGAGATGCGAGTAGAGCAGGGTGGCGCACTCGTCCACGGCGGCGCGGAAGACCGGCTCGGAGTCGTAGAGGTCCCGGGCCATGTCGGGATACTGAGAGCCTTGGCCGGGGAAGAGGAAGGCGACGCGGGGAGCCTTGTTAGGAGAGGATGGCTTCGCGGGTTCGCGGAGCTTGGCGATGGCTTCGTGGGTGTCCGTGGCGACGATGTGGCGACGGAAAGGGAAGGTCTTGCGGCCGGTGGCGAGGGTGAAGGAGGTATCGGCGAGGACCGAAGAGGGACAGGAGTGTCCCTCCTCCATATGCTTCGCCAGATTCGCGGCCATGGTGTTGACGGCGGTCGCGGTTTTCGCGGAAAGCACGAGGAGTTGCTGCTTTCTACCCGCGCCCGATGGGGGCGAGAGCGGAGCTTCTTCCATTACCACGTGGGCATTGGTGCCGCCGACGCCAAAGGCGCTCACGCCAGCGAGGCGAGGCTTATTGGTACGACTCCAGTCCTTCGTTTCCGAGATCGGGCGGAAGGGGCTGTTGGCGAAATCGATGCGTGGATTCGGCGCGGTGAAATGCAAGAGCGCGGGGATCTTTCCGTGGCGGAATTGCTGGATCGTTTTGATCAAGCCAGTGACGCCCGCGGCCACGTCCAGGTGGCCGATGTGTGTCTTGCCGGTGCCGAGCGCGCAGTAGCCTCTTTCCTCCGCGCCGCCTTCGCGGAAAGCTTTTGTTAGAGCGGCGACCTCGATCGGATCGCCGAGGGGGGTGCCGGTGCCGTGGGCTTCGACGTAGGAAACATCCGCCGGATGCACGCCCGCCGCCGCTTGGGCCATGGCGATGACGTCGGCTTGTGCGTTGAGTCCCGGTGCGGCGAAGCCGATCTTGTCGGAGCCGTCGTTGTTCACGGCCCAGCCCTTGATCACCGCGAGAATCGGATCGCGGTCTGCGACTGCTTCGCTGAGGCGCTTCAAGAGCACGACGCCGCAGCCATGGCCGAAGACGGTGCCATTCGCCTTTTCATCGAAGGCGCGCACGGTGCCGTCGCCGGAAACCATACCTTCTTCGGTGAAGAGATAGTCGCGCTGTTGGGGGAAGCTAAGCGACACGCCACCGGCGAGCGCCATGTCGCATTGGTAGGTGAGCAACGAGGTGGCGGCCTGGCAGATCGCGACCAGCGACGTAGAGCACGCCGACTGGATCGTCATGCTCGGGCCGCGGAGGTTCAGCTTGTAGGAGACGCGGACGGGCAGGAAGTCCTTGTCGTTGCCGAGCATCGTCTGGTACTCGGCGACCTGGTAGTTCCTCGCGAGTTCCTTGGCCTTGCCAAGGTTGTGGAGCAGGTAGGTGTTCAGGCTGAGGCCGGCATAGACGCCGATCATGCCGGGATAGGTGCTGGGATCGTAGCCGCTGTGCTCGATGGCTTCCCATGCGCACTCGAGGAACACCCGGTGCTGCGGGTCCATCAGCTCGGCTTCCTTCGGATAGATGCCGAAGAACGAGGCGTCGAAGAGATCGGGACGTTCGAGGATGCTACGAGCCCCGACGTACTTCGATCCATCGCTTTCCACGCGCGAGTCGAAGCGGGTGATGCAGTCCCTTCCGGCGATGAGGTTTGCCCAGAACTCGTCGGGCGAATCGGCACTGGGAAAGCGGCCGGCCATGCCGATCACGGCGATGGCTTCTTGGGGGGGGAGTTCTTCGTTCATCGGGGGCGGCGGAAGTTGGCGATGCCCGCACGCTGGAGACGGGCGCGGTCTTGGGCAGAGGAAGTCGAGACGGTCGCTTGCGGCGAGAGGAAGGCGGCGAGCGATTTGGCGCTGGGGCAGGCGAAAAGCTCGGTGATCGCCAGATCGCGGCCGGTCATTTCGCGGAGCCGGACGTGGACGATCGCGAGGTGGATGGAGGTGCCGCCGAGGTCGAAGAAATTGGCTTCGGGATCGGTGACGGAGCGCTCGAGGATTTCCGACCAGAGGGCGAGGATGCGGCCGGTGAGGCTCTGATCATGGGGCGCATGGGACTTGTGCGCCCTATCCGTCTCGGCCAAGGCTAGTCGGTCGACTTTGCCGTTAGGCGTGAGCGGAAAGCTCTCCGTGAAACGGAACTCGCCCGGGACCATGTAAGCGGGCAGGCGGGTGGACAGGTGATCCTTGAGGTCGGCAGCGGAGGCCTGGCCCTTCACATGGGCGATCAAGCGGCCGTCCTTCGCAATCACCACGGCCTCGCGGACGTCATCATGCTGGTCCAGCGCGATCTCGATCTCGCCGAGTTCGATGCGGAAACCGTTCACCTTCACCTGATGGTCGGCCCGGCCGCGGAATTCCAGCGTGCCGCAGGGCAAGCGCCGAGCGAGGTCGCCGGTGCGGTAGATGCCACCGGCGAGGGCGAAGCTTTTCGCGGTGCGCTCCGGGTCATTCAGGTAGCCGCCGCCAAGACCGGCACCGGCGATGCAGAGCTCGCCGAGTTCTCCGTCCGGGATGGTGGCGAGATCCTCGTCGCGAATCGTCACCGTCACGTTCGGGATTTCCCGGCCCAGCGGGACAAAGGAAAAGTCATCGAGATTCCCGGGATGCAGGCGATGGAAGGCGCAGATGTCGGTGCACTCGGTGGGGCCGTAGGTATTCACCACTTCCGCCCGGCAATTCGGATGCTCCAGCCAGGTGCGGAGGCGGGGGATGGAAATCGTCTCGCCACCGAGAATCGCAAAGTGGAGCGAGGAAAGCGCGGTATAACCGTCCGCTGCCGCAGCATCTACCAAGGGGTAGAAGGCGCTCGGGGTGCAGTTGACGAGCGTCACGCTGTGCTCGCGGATCAGCTTTGAAATACGAGAGATGTCGTAGGTGCCGCAGTCGTCGAGCACCAGCCGGCCGCCGGTGAGCAGTGGAATGAAGAAATTCTTCTGGGTGAGATCGAAACTCGGCGAGCTGATCACCAACGTGCAGTCCTCCGCGTCGAGCTTGAGTTCGGAGCCATACCAGTCGAGGAGGTTCGCGAAGCCCTTGCGAAAGACCGAGGCGGCCTTCGGTTGTCCGGTCGAGCCCGAGGTGAAGATCGCATATAGGGGATCGTCCGGCGTTGCGTAGGGCGTGACCGGGGCGGCGCCGTCTGAGGCCAGCACTTCGATCACCGTTTTCGCCCCGGCTGCGGAGAAGGCCGGCGCTAGATCCTGCCGGCTCAAGACCAGCTCCAGTCCCGCCGTAGAGACCATGTGGGCGAGCCTCGCCGGCGGATAGGCGGGATCAAGGGGCACGTAGGCGGCACCCGATTTCACCACCGCCAGCAGGGCAACGATCAATTCAACGGAGCGATTCAGGCCGATTCCGACGAAAACGCCTGGCCGGGCTCCGAGAGCCTGCAGGTGTCCGGCGAGCAAGTTCGAACGGGCGTCGAGTTCGCCGTAGGACAGCGTGGTATTTCCCGCAGTGACCGCGGCGCGATCCGGAGTGCGGGCGGCGTGGGCGTCAAAGGCGCGGAGCAGCGTATCAACGGAAAGGGCTTCCGGCATGAGGGGGGATGCTGTCATGCGAACAGGGCGGCGATGGGGAACTACGGCACGATTATTTAAAAACTTTGGGAAGGTCAATAATCGGGCTGAGGTAGTTCGGGGGCTGGGGGTGGGATGGGCGAAAGTCTCATTTGGCGGGGTTTCTGCGGCATGAGCTAGGCTGGTAAAGTCTTATCATGAAGTTGGAAGGTCGGCATTACGCGATGTCGTAAGGTTTAGTAATTTGAAATTTCTTGTCCGCGGCGCGAGAATTTTTTACGGTGCGCGCGCCGATTTTCCCCCTCATGTCCCACCGAGTGCCTTGTGCCCCCCGAGTTGTGCCGATGATTGCCGCGCTGGTCGCGGGCGTCATGGCTCCATCGTCGGGCGAGGAACTCACCCCGACGGCTCCCGGCCGGATCGAGGGTGAGGTGGACAGTCGCATCGTCCCGCAGGCGGGTGTGCGCCTCGACGAGCTTGCCGGCAAGAAGCGCACGGAGGAGCTGGAGATGGGCCTCGCGATCTCCGCGGCCTACGACGACAACATTTTCCTCAGCCCGAACGCCCAATCGGATTTCGTCGTGAAAGTCTCGCCGGCCGTCGCCTGGCGGAAGGGCGACCCGGTGGAAGGGGAGGGGGGGTACCTCAGCCTCGCTTACAAGCCCACGGCGGTCGCGTATGCCGATTTCAGCGACAACGACCGCATTGATCAGGTCGCCGCATGGGAAACCGGCTGGCGGGGGAAGGCGATCAAGCTTGCCTATTCCGGCGAGGCCCGCGCCTTGGGCGACGCCACCGCCGATACCGGCACGCTGACCGACCGCACCGAGTTCGTGAACGAGGCCCGCATTTCGTGGTCGGTTCGCGAGCGCGTCGCAGTCGAGGTGGCGGCCGGCTACGAATCGACCGGTTACGACGACTCGCGGTTTGCCGATTCG
This sequence comes from Luteolibacter arcticus, assembly GCF_025950235.1. Taxonomy (NCBI): domain Bacteria; kingdom Pseudomonadati; phylum Verrucomicrobiota; class Verrucomicrobiia; order Verrucomicrobiales; family Verrucomicrobiaceae; genus Neoluteolibacter; species Neoluteolibacter arcticus. The sequence continues at coordinate 78,474 of NZ_JAPDDT010000022.1, forward strand.
AACTACGCCTACGGCGAAGTCGCCCTGCGCTACGCCTACTCGCCGAAGACGACGCTCGGCGTGGCTTACAAGTTCGGCCGCTTCGAAGTGGATGGGGCGGGACCGCAGGATGTCCACCGGACCACCGCCCGCATCGAGTGGAAGCCGCGCGAGAAGATCGCCATCGACGTCGAAGTCGGGGCCGAGCACCGGACCTTCGACAGCGGTTCCGACACGACGCCAGTGGTCGAGGCTCGTATCGGGTGGACGCCGAAGGAGGGCACCGAGGTGTACCTCAATGGCTACCGCCGTGAGCAGGCGTCCGCTTTCCTCGCCGGTCAAAATTACACCCAGGGCGGTGTCGCCCTCGGCATCGTCCAACGCCTCGGCGACAAATGGAGCGCCCGCCTCGAGGGTGGCATGGAGCGCTCCGAATATAGCCGCGTTTCCGGCACCGGCGCTGCTGGCCGCGAGGACAAGATCCACTTCATCCGCCCCGCACTGGAGTATCGCGTCACCGACGACTTCAGCATGGGGCTCTACTACCGCTACTCCGAGAACCGCTCGAACAACGCCGCCTTCGGTTACGAGAACCACAGCGCCGGCATCGAGATGGGCTACCGCTTCTAACACTCCCCCCAAAAAAATGAATCTGAAATTCGTGTTCCTCCTGTGTGCCTTGGTCGGCTTGCTGGCGGCCTTCAGCTCCGGCCAGACGGCCGAGGGTGGCCGCTCTTCCGGCATTATCGGTCAGCGCGACACGGTCGAAATCCGCGTCTTCCGGGAGGATGATCTGACCACCGCCGGCCAGCTTTCCGGCGACGGGACGATTTCGATGCCACTGATTGGCTCGGTGAAGCTTGCCGGCCTGACCACGGACTCGGCGGCCAAGGCGATCGAGGCGAAGCTCAAGGACGGCTTCCTGGTGAAGCCGCAGGTGAGCGTCTCGATTGAAGGCCGTATCCGCCGGACGATCACGGTGCTCGGCCAGGCGCAGAACCCCGGCGTTTTCGAGTTGCCCGCGAACCGCTCGCTGACGGTGGTCGAGGCCATCGGCATGGCCGGCGGCGCCACACGAATCGCGAATACCAAGAAGATCACGCTCAAGCGCTCCGGGGGGAAGGTCCAGACGATCAATCTCAAGGACATCACTTCCGGCAAGGCCTCCGACCTCTCCCTCAAGGACGGTGACGTGCTGAGCATTCCCGAAAGCCTTTTCTAACATCCCCCTGATGCCTTCCCCCCGCAAACCGGAATCCCTCGTTCCATCATCGCCGCGTTCGTCCGAACTGGCGATCGCCGAGCCGACGCTTTACCTGCCGAAAGTCGAAGTCGGGCGCCTTTTCGGCGTCTTGTTGCGCCGCGGTTGGCTGGTCGTGCTCGGCATGGCCCTCGCGATCGGTGCGATGTGGTACTATGTGAAGGGCGCGCCGAAGATTTACGTTTCGACCGGTTCGGTCGAAGTGAGCAGCCATGCTCCGCGAGTCCTGAACATCGACGGCTTGTCGCCCGAGGATTCCAAGGATCTCGAACAACTCCGCACGATTGAGCGGAACATGGGTTCGTCGGCCCTGCTGATGCGGGTCGCGAAGGCGAACGGACTTTTCACGGCACCTGATTTCGCACCGCCCGGCACCAGCGAGCAGGGAGTGGTGGCCATGCTGGCCCAGCGCACCCGCGTCGAACTCGACCGCGGCACTCGTGTGGTCATGTTGAGCGTGGAGGATACCGATCCGCAGCGGGCCAAGCGCATCGTGGAGTCCCTCGTTTCTGAGTATGACTTGTGGATCAAGGATCGCCGCGAGGATCTTGCCCGCCGCGCGGGCGAGGGACTTGCGAAGGAGGAGGAGAAGCTCCGCGACTCGATGGAGCAGGCGGAGACCCGCTTGCAGGAGTTCCGGGAGTCTCATCCGGTGCCGGGCCTCGAAGGCCGCGAAGGCTCCGGGCCGGTGACCGATCAACTCGGCGCGCTCAATTCACAGCTTACCCAGGCGAAATCGGAGCGTCTGCGTCTTGAAGCGGAGTATGAGTCCTTCAAGAAATTCGATCCGGAGGATCCCGACTCGCTCGGCGGAATTGCAACGACTGCTCGGTCTGAAGAGGTCCTCGCTCTCTCCCGGTCGCTGCAGGTGAAAGAGCTGGAGTTCTCCAAGATCAAGGAGCGCTACCTCTTCAAGCACCCGGTCTTCAAGGAAGCGGAGCGGGAAGTGACCAGCCTCAAGGAAGATCTCGTCGAGGCGGTCCGCTCCGCCGGACAGGCCCTTGAAAAGAGCTATCACGTCGCGCTGGAGAATGAGTCGAAGCTCCATGGCGAAGTCGATGGCGCGCGCACCGTCGCCATTGGAGTGGAGGGCGTCCGCTCGAAATTCGATGGTCTGAAGCGTGAGGCCGATGCGGCCCGCGAGCTCCACGCCACCGTCGACAGGCGGCTGCGCGAGACGACGCTGGCGAGTGCCGTCGCCGCGTCCGCGATCGCTTGGGCCGAGCCGCCGTTTGTTCCGGAGAAGGCGTCGAAGCCGGCGAAGAAGATCTTGTTCCCGCTGGCGGCATTCGCTGGCATGATGGGTGGCCTCACATTGCTCGTGGGCGTTGAGCTCAAGGACGGCCGCGTCCGCGACTCTGCCAGTGCTGCCAGGGCGACCGGTGCGCCGTTGCTCGCCAGCCTGCCAGAGCTTCAGGCCGGCCGGGAAGGGGACATGGTGCTGCTTTCCGATCCCGCCTCGCCGACTGCCGAGGCATTCCGCCGGCTGCGTGCCGTGCTGCTGCCGCCGCCCGCGAAGCCCGGTGCCCGCACCGTCCTCTTCGCCAGTGCCGTGCCCGGCGAAGGCCGCTCGCTGTGTGCCATGAACTACGCCGCTTCGCTCGCGATGCAGGGGCAGCGCACGCTCTTGCTCGACGGCGACATGCGCCGGCCCGGCCTCAGCCGCGAGCACGTGCGGGGCGAGTTTGGCGGACTCGGCGACTACCTCGACGGTGCGACCGATCCCGCCAAGGCGTGCTTCCAGACCGCGCTGCCGAACCTCTACCTGCTATCCTCCGGCCCGATGCGCAACGACGCTGCGGAGCTGCTCTCCGGCACCCGTTTTCCGGCCCTGCTGGAGGACGCCTACCGGTGGTTCGACGCCGTGGTCATCGACAGCCCGCCGGTGCTGGCGGTCAGCGATGCCCTGGCGATGTCCCGCTATGCTGACCGCGTTTGTCTGGTGGTCCGCCAGAATGCCAGCGAGCGGAAAAATCTCCGCAAGGCGGCCGAATTGATTCGCTCCTCCGGCGGCAATTTGGTGGGTTTCGTCTGGAACGAGTTGTCGGTGCGGTCGAAGGGCCAGCCGGCTCCCGAACCGGTCGTCCCCTACAGTCATCCGGCCCTTTCCGGCTCTGGCGAAACGACTGGCGCAGGCTCTGCTTCCGGCGAAAGCGTTTCCCCCACGATCACGTAATGGACTCCCCGGTCCAGACTCTGCTACCTTCACGTCAAGTCACGACTCCCCCGGTCGTGACGGGTCTCCCCCGGCCCGAAAATCCCATCCCCCCGTCCCATGAACTGTGCTCCCCCCGCACCAGCCGTGGAGGACGTCGCCCCGACGCCTCCTCCTCCGGATCCTTCTACTGAAAGCGCCCGGTCGTACTCCCTGCGCCACCGCCACCGTCCCTGGGTGGCCCACCAGAAGCTGATCGCCTTCAGTTTCCTGGGCGATGCTGCCGTGGTGTTCCTGTCGATGCTCGTGGCCTACTTGCTGCGCTTCGAGTCGCGCCTCCAGTACATCGGCGTCGATGATCCGGAGATCAACCTGCGCGCCTATACCGGCCACGTCCTTTTCGGGGGCGTGCTGATGCTGGCGTTGCTCGCGAATTTCCGCGTCCACGACCCGCGCAACTATCTGGCCATCCGCCGCACCTTCACGGTCATCGTGAAAACCTGCGCGATCTGGTTGGTCGCCTTCCTCGGTGTCGCGCTGATCCTGAAGCTTGATCCCGCGATCAGCCGCGCCTATTGCGTGTTCGGCTGCGTGATCGCCATGGTCATGCTCTGCGGCTGGCGCTGGTTCCTCTACTGCGTGCTGCGCCGCGAGCCCTTTGCCCAGGCTCTCCGCCAGAAGGCCGTCTTCGTGGGATGGAACGAAGAGTGCGGCCGTGCCATCGGACGCTTCAGCGAGGGCCGCTCGCACCAGATCAATGTCCACGGCGTGATCGTCCCGCCGAGTGGCAGGCTGGAGTCCGAGCCGCCGGCCAACACGCCGGTGCTTGGCCACTACGACGATTTTCGCGATCTTGTCCGCAATTCCGGCGCCGACCTGATCATGGCAGTGGATGGCTGCATGGAGCGCCACGAAATGCTCATGCTCGCCGAAACCTGCGGCAAGGAGTTCGTGGACTTCAAGCTGGTGCCGAGCTGCTTCCAGATCCTGGTCTCCGGTCTCCAGTTGGAGAGCTTCCACGGCATGCCGGTGCTCGGCATCGGCAAGCTGCCGCTCCACCACGCGTTCAACAACGCGCTCAAGCGCGGCATCGACATCATCGGCGCGATCTCCGGGCTGATCCTGTTTGCTCCGGTCATCACAGTTTTCTGCACCATGGTCCGCATGGAGTCCCGCGGCCCCGTTTTCTACCGCCAACGCCGCATCGGTCTCAACGGTCGCCCATTCGACATCATCAAGATCCGCTCGATGAAAGTGGATGCCGAGGCCAATGGCCGCCCGGGGTGGACCGTGAAGGACGACCCGCGCCGTCTCAAGGTCGGGGCCTTCATGCGCGAATGGAACATCGACGAGCTGCCACAGTTCTGGAACGTCCTGATCGGCGACATGAGCCTCGTTGGCCCGCGTCCGGAGCGTCCTGAGCTGATCGAGAACTTCAAGGAGGACATCCCGCACTACAACGTCCGCCACAACATCAAGCCCGGCGTCACCGGTTGGGCGCAGGTCAATGGCCTGCGCGGCGACACCTGCCTGCGCGAGCGCGTGAAGTTCGACCTCGACTACATCGAGAACTGGAACGTCATGCTGGATCTCCAGATCATGCTGATGACCTTCTTCAGCCGGAAGGGTGCTTGTTGAGAGACGCAAGACTGGAAGACGCAAGATTCAAGACTTGAGACCGCTCGTCCATTCCTGGCTTTCAAGTCTTGCGTCTTGTGTCCTGAAGTCTTGAGTCTCTTTTCCGATGGATGCCGCCATCACGGATGAATCCGCCCACTCCGCCCGCCGCGATCGCTCGATCCGGTTGGCGGTGGTGACGTCCTTTCTATCGAAGGCGGGCACGGCGCTGTTCCAGCTCCTGTCGATTCCCATCGCCATCCACGTGCTGACCCGGGAGGGGTTTGGCATCTATTCGGCGGTCAATGTCACGCTTGGCACGGTGTCGCTGCTGCAAGTGGGCATCGGCCCGGCGCTCGCGCACGGCCTGTCAAAGGCCAAGGCGCAAGGGCACGACAATGACGCCCGGGAGCTGTCGGCGAGCGCCTTCTTTCTCTCGGGCGGGCTGGCCCTGCTGGCCGGGCTTTTGCTCGCCATCGTGCTCCTCGCTGTGCCGCTGCCAGTGATCTTCGGCAATGAGTTCGCCGGGAAGGAAGCCATCCTCCGGCCTGCCTTGTGGACCGGGCTCGCGCTGTTTCTGCTGCTCTTTCTTTTCAATCTCACCGACCGGACCCGGGAGGGGCTGTTAGAGGCGTCCGCCAACAACCTCTGGGGTGCGGCGGGCAATGTCCTGGCTGCCGCCGCAGTGGGCATCGGCGTGTGGTTTGTCCCGCAGGTGTGGTTTCTCGTGCTGGCGGTCCACGGCTCGCTGGTGATCGCCAAGCTCTGCAATACCATCGCCCTGTGGCGCGCGCATCCGGAAGTCCGCCCGCGGTGGACGCGCTTCCGCTTGCCGGTGGCCAAGCATCTTTTCACCGACGGGCTGACCTTCTCCGCCGCGACGCTCGTCACCGGAGTGGTCGAATACAATCTCTGCGGCTGGCTCGCCGGTCGCAACGGCGGACCGGCGGCGACCGCGCTCTACGGCGTCTTCATCTCGATGACCATCATGCAGCTCGGCTTCGTGATGATGCTCAGCACGCCGACCTGGCCTGCGGTTGCGGAAGCGCTTGCCCGCGGCGATGTGCCGTGGGCGAAGAAGGCAGCGCGGAAACTTTATCTCTTCGGCAGTGCCTTCGCCCTGTGCGCCTTTGGTGGCCTCGTCCTGTTAGGCCCGTGGGTGTTCTCGATCTGGCTCGGCAAGGACTTCGCCAACACGCCGCGGACGATGTTCGCGTGCTATGGCTTCTACTTCGTCGCCCACGTCTGGCGACACTTGAACCACGCCATGATGATCGGCACCGGTCAGGTGGGGAAGCTGGCACGCATCCAGTTCGTCGAGTCCACGCTGGTCGCGGTGGTCGCGTTCTTCGCCCTGGAGTGGGGAGGCATCGGCCCGATGCTCGCGGCGATGGGAACGGTGGCCTTGGCCATCACCGGCATCATGCTGCCGCGACAGGTCGCACGGGCGTTCGGGGAGGCGCGCTGACGCCGCTTTTTTCCATGCGGGAAAGGAACAGGAAACCGTCCGTCGGCTTCCTGTTCCATCGAATCAACTGAACATGCCCTTGACCTTGTCGAGCAGGCCGCCGCCCACAGCGGAGAGGTCGGGCGTCTCGCCAGCCATCAGGGTGTCAACGACACCCTGGTATTCCGGCGGTAACTTGGATTTGACGAATTCGGCGACCGTCTTGATCGCGCCATCGACTTGTTCACCACTCAATCCGAGAGCGGCCAGTCTTTCCTTGAGTTCATTCATGGTGCTTGTGGGGTAGGGAAGTGAAGTGCCGGGAAGAGGACTCGAAGTCGTAGATTTCCCAACCCCTATATATCAAGGAAAGCTGGCTCTCGATTCGATGGCAATCGAGATCTTTTTTGGGCCTTCCTGTCGGGCATGCTGTGGCGATTGCGTCACCGATGTTCCCGGTCCTCATACGGCTGGCTTGATGCCGCCGTGGTGCTCCCCAAGAATGCAGCACTGAATGACCCCGCGCCGCCTCACCCGCTGGAAATCCTTTTGGTTTGGAATCCTTGTGCTTGGGTTCCTTGGGTGGGCCTCGTTCGATAGCTACCGGTGCCTTTCAGGCTGTTTCCTGAAGTTTGAAGCCCGCGAAGCGCAATTTGAGCGCGCCAAGGGCAATACCCTTATTTATCTCCGGCATGGAGACACCTACCTCACCAGTCTTTCCGCAGGAGAGTTCCAAATAGAGCGCTCGCGCATTCCCGTTTACTTCGCGAGCCATTGGCAGATGCTCGACCGATTCGGCGCGCCTCAAGCCCGGATTCCGGACGCACTCGTTTTCTTGTCTTTCCTCATTCCTTGGGCCGCGTTTCTCGCTTGGCGCTGGAGACGGCAACGAATTCTAACAAAAGTCCATGACGCGCCGCCCGCTCCGTAAATGGAAATCCTTTTGGCTCGGGATTCTTGTCCTCGGGTTCTTGGGGTGGGCTTGGGCAGACTCAGTGGAGCTTGGGAGCTGGTGGACTCCCGTGACGGGACGCGTTTGTGGATATCTTCAGCGATGAGTATTTGGGAGACACCTACTATGTGGCCCACTGGTTCCTCATCCTCCTTTTCTGTCTCGTCTGGTTCGCGTGGATCTTCTGGCACTGGAAGCGTGAACAAAAGAAAAGCTCATGAGGCCCGGACTCCTTCTTGTCTGGCACAGAACGAGCCGCCGCCCCTCGTTTTGGCTCGGGCTTTTCGTCGCATGCTTTCTGGCGTGGGCTTGGTGGGATTCGACCCGATCCGAAACCTGGGTGCAGACGCTAGCGAAGTCGGGAACGCGTGGAATTGTCCGACTGGATGGGACTACCTTTGTTTTCGACCATGCGAAGCATTTTCAAGCATGGGAAGGCGTCATGCGATTTGACGCGCAGTCGACGGCACAGGAATTTGAGGAAATGAATTTGGAAGGATGGAATGTCCGCTACTTCCGAGTTCCCGACTCCCTCGTTTTCTTTTCCTTTGTCGGGCTTTGGGGCGGGTGGCTGGCGTGGCGCTGGAAGACGGAGAGGAAGGCCGCACCCGCGTCCGAATGAGGGAAGCGCCCGCGTTAGCGTTGGTCTCCGTCGGTGCGATCCAGGGAAAAATTAGGGAAGCGACCCTTTCGAGTGCTTCCCTGGATTCTTGTAGGTTGTTGAAGTGCCGGGAACAGGACTCGAACCTGCACGCCTTTCGGTGCCTGAACCTAAATCAGGTGCGTCTACCAATTCCGCCATCCCGGCATGGCTGGGAGCCTATTGAACGGCGCTTGTCCGGCAAGCGGACATTCACGTTCACTTCTTTTCCGGGGCTTTCTCTTTCCCGGGAGCAGGAGCGGTCTCCGGTTTCGCCGGGACGAACTTGAGGGCCACGCCATTGATGCAGTAGCGCTGGTCGGTCGGGGTGCCGAAGCCTTCGCCCTTGAAAACGTGGCCGAGGTGGCCACCGCACTTCGCGCAGTTCACCTCGGTGCGCAGTGCGCCGGCGGAGTAGTCGTCCTTGGTGGTGACGTTCTTGGCCTTCGACGGGTCGTAGAAGGATGGCCAGCCGCAGTGGCTGTCGAATTTCTCCTTCGACGTGAAAAGCTCGGCGCCGCAGCCGGCGCAGTAGTAGGTGCCGCCGCCCTGTTTGTTGAATTCCTTGTAAACCTCGCCATTTGGCCGCTCGGTGCCGGACTGGCGGAGGATGCGGTATTGCTCGGGAGTGAGGATCTTCTTCCACTCCTCGTCGGTCTTCTCGACCTTGGCGGTCGGTTGTTCCGGGGCTTTGTCGGCGGTTTCCATGGCGGGTTTCGTCGGTTCTTCCGCCGTGCAGGCGCAAAGCGTCGCGGCGAGCAAGAGGGCGGCTTTCATCGGGGAAGATCTTCGCATGGGAGCGGGAGGATGCAAGGCGGCGCGCTATTCCCTTTCAGCCGGCGAACTTGGATTTGGAAAGTGTGAACGGGAATGAGCGGGACAGTAAGGTCCCGGCTCGAATGGCGCTCACTTAAGCGGCCCGCTTGGTTTTCCCCTTGTTCGGTTTGTCCCGGTAAACTCCCCGCGGTGCGGTCAGGGGCGGGTACTTGTTAGGCCTTCTTTTGAGGGCTCTGGGTTCTCGCCTTCCCGGCCGGATGTCCACCAGCTTGGTCCCGCAGGTTGCCATCATGCCTTGATGATGCCGGGCCAGGCAGCGCGGCTTGCCGCGGTGGAGCAAATAGGAGTCGTGGCTGGCCGTGGCGTGGTCGAGGACGCCCTTGAAGCTCATTTCCACCAGATCCTTGCCGGATTCCGCGGCGGCTTGTTGCATCACGCAGCGGATCAGGTTGTAGGCGATCATCATCATCCACAGCGTCTTGTGCGCCATCTCCGGGCTGGCGACCGCGAAGCGCTCCATGCCGAGCGTGGCCTTGATGTCCCGCAGCTTGAGTTCGATTTCCCAGCGCCGGGCGTAAAGGTCGCAGAGATGGGCGGCGGGGTATTCCTCCGTGTCGAGCAACGTGGTGGCGACCACCAGCGTGCGCTTCCGGCCCGTGCGATCAACGTAGGGACGCTTGATGTAGCGGATCACGAGTTGCTCCGGCAGGGCCGCCCATTGTCCCGCATCGAGCCCGCTGCCGTCGGGCTGCTGCCTCGGCTTTTTCCAAATGTAGAGACGCTCGTTG
>NZ_JAPDDT010000023.1 GCF_025950235.1 Luteolibacter arcticus
CAGCTCTCGAGTGCAGGGTGTAGAGGGCCTTCCCTGTTGGACTGAACCGGGCTTCCGGGATCGCTGCGACTTTCGCCCAACGAACCGCCGCTGCGTGCATTCGAAAGCTGCGGATGACCGCAGCAGTCCGAGGGCCTTCGGCTTCCATCGCGCGCGACCACAAGGGTGAGAGCCGCCTACTGACCGCGGCGCAGCCGCCCTCGGACTGCTGCGATTCTTCGCAGCTCTTGAATGCAGTGTGGAGACAGCCTCCCTGTTGGACTGAACCGGGCTTTCAGGATCGCTGCGACCTTCGCCATTGTACCGCCGCTGCGTGCATTCGAAAGCTGCGGATGACCGCAGCGGTCCGAGGGCCTTCGGCTTCCATCGCGCGCGGCCACAATGGAGGAAGCCGCTGCACCACCCTGTTAGATCTTCTTCCTCACCACCTGCCCACCCGAGCGTTCGGCGAGGGTGCTGAGCAGGGTCGGGACTTTCTTGTCCAGGGTGTGGGCGTAGAGTTTGGTCTTTTGGGCGAGCACTTTCTTGCCGAACTCGACGATGACTTCCTCGCGATCGGGGTCATCGAAGTCGCAGAACCAGTAGATGGCGTCGGTCTTCATCAGGTCCACCATGCAATTCAGCGCGGCAGGAGCATCGCGGGTCCAGCGGATGAAGGTGGCGTGAGGGAGGTCCTCCACGGTCGGCACCTGCGGGATGTGGCGGTCCGGCGTGAAGGGATTCACGCCTTGCACCGGGGCGGCATAGAACCACGGGCAGGCAGCAGGACGGGAGAGCTGGCAGCCATTGACCTCGACGAAATAGGCATTGGCGAAATCGCGGGTGATCTCCTTTCGCAAGGGCTCGAGATAGGGCGTCATGCTGCGGCTGGAATCGAGCACCACGGTCAGCCGGGCGGCGGAGATGGTGGAGTCATAGATGCGGCCCTCCGTGAGAGCGCCCACCGCTTCCCCGCCCTTCCATGCGGCGGAGGCGATCGCCTCGGCGGCGACCAGCGACTTGCGGATACGCTCGAATTCGGTGAGGCAGGTCTTGATGTGCTCCTCGGTCGCCTTCCCTGCCAAGCGACCCTCGGCGAAGCGCTCGAAGACGCGCTGCCGCTTCTTATCATCCGAGGGAGCGAGGTAGTCGTACTCCAGCTTGAACGCGGTGCCGCCGACGTTGCCCAAGGTGTCCGCGCGCTTTTCGAAATTCGCCTTCAGCCAGTCGAAGAGCCGCTGGGTGTAGTCGGCAATGCTCTTCTCGTCCCACTTGCCCGTGGCCTCCTCCGCACCGGCGGGGCCGGTCAGCAGCGTGGCCAGTGAGCCCGCCCCCAGGATGCGGAGAGCGTCGCGGCGATCGATGCGGGGAGGAAGCTTCATGGGGCGACGATAGGAGAAAGCCCTCGCGGTGCTGTCAAGGCCTGCTAGGGAAAGCCCTCATTCCAAAGCCGGCGGATCCGCGGAATCGAGCGCCGTTTGACGGTGTGCCCTCCACAGGCGATGCTGGCCCATGGCAGAACTGCACGACCCGTGGCTGGTCGCCGTGTGGCCCGGCATGGGCACCGTGGCGATGGGGGCCGGATACTATCTGATGGCGAAACTCGGCATGCACCTCTGGGAAGAGCTGCCAGCCCGCGATCTCTTTGAGTCCGACCACGTGGACGTGAAGGACGGGCTGATCCAAATCGCGCCGTTGCCGCGCAGCCGGCTCTTCGTGTGGAAGGACCCGCGCGGGCAGCACGACCTGATCGTCTTCATCGGCGAGGCGCAGCCGACGATGAAGTCGGCGATGATCTGCCACCAACTCATCGACCGGGTGAAGCCACTCGGCGTGCGGCACGTGTTCACCTTCGCGGCGATGGCGACCGGGATGCGGCCGGGCGAGGAAGGCCGCGTCTTCGGCGCGGCGACCGACCATGCGACGCTGAAGCGCTTCCGCGATCTGGATGCGACGGTCCTGGAAAGCGGGCAGATCAATGGGCTGAATGGCGTGCTGCTGGGCGTGGCCGCGGAGAGCGGCTTGCAGGGCGGTTGCCTGCTCGGGGAGATGCCGCAGCTTTTCTCACAGCTCCCCTACCCGAAGGCCTCGCTGGCGGTGCTGGAGTTTTTCGCCAAGGTCGCCGGCATCCGGATCGACCTCACCGAACTCGAGGCGCACGCGCAGGAGGTGGAGAACAAGCTGGAGACCTTCCTGAGCCGGATCGAGCAAGCGATCCATCAGGTGGAAGGCGGCGAGGCACCCGCTGTGCCGGATGAAGAGGAAGAGAAGGAGAAGAAGCCGAAGCTGAACGCGGAGGATCGCCAGCATCTGGACAAGCTCTTCGGCGAGGCGAAGGCGGATCGTTCACGGGCTTACTTCCTGAAGCAGGAACTCGACCGGCTGCATGTCTTCCGGGAGTACGAGGACCGGTTTCTGGATCTGTTCAAGAATGGCGGGTGATCGGGGGCGGGCGGACGTGAATGTTTTGGGACTGGGATGGATAGGATGGATGGGATGAAGAGTCTTTCTCATCCCGGCGCTTGGTTCGCCCTTTTTGGCGGGCTATTGAACACAAGCCCCTCATACCGCCGCCGATGCTTCCGCCGCGATGAGGAGGACGCCGTAAGCAACGCCGAGGATTCCCGCGAAGACCAAAGCGAACGCAAGCGGTGATGGCCGGGGACGAGCGGACACTTGGAAGACAATCAGGGCAATCAGCGCGAGGAGCGGGACCACGATGGCGGTGAAGAGATAGCTGGAAACCGAGCCGTAGGAGAGCTTCACGAGGAGGAAGCTGACGAGGCAGTAGCCCATGAGGGCGACGTAGAGCCGTTCATCCCGATCACGATAGCGCCAAGTCGGCGGTCGCTTCTGACGGGTGTCGGGCTTGTCATCCACTGGCCCGAGAATAAAGGGATTTGACGGGCGGGGCAATATGTGTTCACTTGAACGCATGCCGGCCATCCTTTCTTTACCGCAGGCTGTGGAATCAGGTGATCCGCCGAGGTTCGTTTCGTCTTCGCTGGCGGATTGCCGCATCGGCGACTGGCACCGGCCGGAGCAGGTCGTGGAGTGGTGGGGGCTGAAGGGCGTGCAGAGGTTCCAGCCGCCCGGCCGGTTCGAGGACTTCGATTGGGACGAACCGGTGTGGTCGTTCAAGCGCGAGCCGGATCCGACGGGCCGGAAGGTCATGGGGGTGGCTTGTGCGGTCTGGCGGAGGATTGGGTGAGCTGGGCTGTTTTTCGCGCGGATCTCTTCCTGTGATCGCGCCCGACGATCGCGGCGCAGCCGCCCTTGGACTGCTGCGGTCATCCGCAGCTCTTGAGTGATAGGTGAGGATCGCCGTTCACCGGGATCGAAGCGATCGAAGAGGATCGCCTCACTCCACCGGGGCAGCACGCCGCACCCTGCATTCAAGAGCCGCGGTCATCCGCAGCTTTTGAATGAAAGGTGAGGACCGCCGTTCACCGGCATCGAAGCGAACGCGGAGGATCGCTTCACTCCACCGGAGCAAGACTGCCGCGCCATGCACTCAAAAGCTGCGGATGACCGCAGCAGTCCGAGGGCCTTCGGCTTCATGGGGCGTGGCCCTTTGGCGGCACCATCCCTCTTATCCGCGTCAATCTGTGTAATCTGCGGTCAATTTCTTCCGCCAACCCGACGTGGCACCCAAGAGGTAAGAACATCAACCGCAGATTGCGCAGATGAACGCAGATTGAAGAAGATCGACTGGCGGCGGTGAAGGCCATGACGAATGAGGCGGGATGAACTTTCCTGCGAGTGGATGAATTTGAGAGAGCGATGGAGCCGGGAGCGCCGGTCTTCAGACCGGTATGAATGGTCCATCGAAGCCGACGGGACGGGGATGGAGAAGAGGTGCTGTAGATGAGGCGGACAGTCAGGGACCACTCGGGCCGGTCTGAAGACCGGCGCTCCCGGGCGGGGATCGTGTCTACTAGGAATGCCGTAAGATCCCGGGGCATACTGGGAGCGCGGAAGTGGAGCGAAGCGGAAGTGGTCCGGGCCATTTCTATTCTTCCGGACAATCTATTCCGCCTGGATGGTAGGTTCGCCGGTTTTGCCTGGCGGAATGAATTCCGCGCTCCCAGTGATGATCATGGCTTGCCGGGGAATGGCGGCTTGAGGTCTTGGGCTGATTGGAAGGCCTCGGGGGTGTCGAGCTTGGCACCGGGGTCGAGCTGGTCGGCGAGGTAGCGGTCGAGCGCGGCGGAGAGGCGGGCCTTGTTCGCGGTCTGGGCAGGGTCGGCGGCGAGATTCTTCAGCTCGAACCGGTCCTGCGAGGTGTGATAGAGCTCCTCCGCGGGGCGATGAATGAAGCGTTCGACGAGCATCAGGTGCCGCGGATTCTCCGTGGCACTGAAGACCCACGAGCCCCAGTAGGGATTGTGCTCGGTGCGACCCATGAGGTGCTTCTCGATGTAGATGCGCTCGGGTGTTAGATTGCGGATGTAGCGCCATTCGCCATCGCTGATCGAGCGGATGGGATACGGCGGGCCTTCCGGGTAGTTGTTGTGCATGCCCTCCACGAATTCGCGGTGCGTGTCCTTCTCGCCACGCAGCACGGCGGCGAAGCTGGTGCCGTCGAAGGACTTCGGATCAGGCTTGCCCCCGGCGAGCTCGATGAAGGTCGGCAGCAGGTCCGCATACTGGACGAGTGCCGGCGTGCGGCGGCCAGCGGGGACGACGCCGGGCATGCGGGCGACGATCGACGTGTGCAGGCCGCAGTCGTAATTCGTCCACTTGCAGCCGGGGAATTGCGCGCCCTGCTCGCTGGTGAAGACGACCAGCGTGTCCTTCGCGCGGCCGGTCTTGTCTAACATCTCGAGCAACTCGCCGACCTGGCCATCCATATAGGTAATCTCGGCGAGGTAGCGGGAGAAGCTCTGGCGGGTGAGCGGCGTGTCCGCGAGGTAGGCTGGCAGCTTGAGCGACTTCGGCGGGTAGGCCGAGGCATCGCCCATCACCCACGGGGCGTGCGGTTCTGTGAGAGCGACCACCAGGCAGAAGGGCTGCTTCTCATCGCGGGTGATGAACTTGCGCGCGCCCTCGACATGGTGTGGGAGCGTGGGGTCGCGGACGCAGTTTTCATCGAAGCCGGCAATCTCCTCGAAAGGATAAACCCCGCGCGGCTTGATGTGGGTCTTCCCCGCGAGGCCGACGCGATAGCCGAGATCGCCGAGGTAGTGCGTGATGCTCTTCGTGCCGGGGCGGCTGGCAGCTTGGTTCCACGCGCAGCCATTCCGCAACGGCAGCCGGCCGGTGTAGAATTCGGAGCGGCACGGCGCGCACATCGCCATGCCGAGGTAGGCGCGCTCGAAGACGGTGCCCGACTTCGCGAAGGCATCCAGGTGCGGCGTCTTTGCATTTTCCCCGCCGTGGAAGGACAGGTCGCTGTAAGTGCAATCGTCGGCGATGATGACGAGGATGTTCGGCTTCTCCGCGGCACTCAGCAGTGGAGAAAGCAACACGGCGGCTAACAGGGTGATCCAGGGTTTCATGGCGATTGCTGCTTGTACGGGTCTTTTCTGGGAGCGCCGGTCTTCAGACCGGCACGAATGGTCCTTCAAAGCGGGTCGGACGTGGGTGGCGGGTGGCGCGGGGGATTGGGCAAGCTGCCAGGGACCATTCGGCCGGTCTGAAGACCGGCGCTCCCGGGATCTTCGCTCCCGGGATTTTACTGCTTTTGTTGCTTCTTCTTCTTCGCGGCTCCGGGCTTCTGCTTGGGATAGACGCGGGCGCGTGCGGCCCAAGCTTCCCACTGCGCGGACATGGCTGCAACCTTGTCGGGCTGCTCCTTCGCGAGGTCCTTCAGCTCGGTGCCATCCTCGCTGAGGCGGTAGAGCTCCCACTTGTCCTTCTGGAGACCGCGCGGCAGGGAGACGCCCTTGCCGACGAGCTTCCACTCGCCATCCCGCACGAAGGCGTTGTTCTCATGCTCGATGAAGATCGGCGACTTGCGGCCGAGCGGCTTGCCCTCGAAGGCGGGTGTTAGAGGAACGCCATCCGCGGACAAGATCACGTGCCCATTGGACTGCTTCGGATACGTCGCGCCCGTGACCTCCACCACCGTGGCCATCACATCGATCAACTGCGCGGGCTCGCGATACCAATCCCGCCCGCCCTTGATACGCGCCGGCCAATGCGCGATGAAGGGCGTATTCGCGCCGCCTTCATGGGCGAAGTGCTTGTAGAGACGATACGGCGTGGCGGAGGCATTCGCCCAGGCCTTGCCATAGCTCGGCAGGGTCAGCTCGGTCTCTGGCGCGCGGTCCTTCACAGGATCGCCCTTGCCGATGAGCGAGGCTTCCGCGCAGGCGCCATTGTCGGAGAGGAACAGGATCAGCGTGTTGTCAAAGGCATCGTTCTCCTTCAAGGTGTCTAACAGGTCGCCGATCTTTTGGTCCACGCGATCGATCATGCCCGCGTAGGCGGCCATGCGGTCGGCGCATTCCTTCTGCTTCGCTTCATCGAGCGAGTCCCATGCGGGCACCTCGGGATCGCGCGGGGACATCTTCCACGAAGCGGGCAGCAGGCCGGACTCCTTTTGCCGGGCGAAGCGTTGGTCGCGCAGCTTGTCCCAGCCCATGGCATACTTGCCGCGATATTTCTCCAGCTCCTGATCGTGCGCGTGGTGCGGCCAATGCGGCGCAGTGAAGGCCAGATAGAGAAAGAATGGCTTGTCGTGCTTCCTCCCCGCCTTGTGCGCGTCGATGAATTGCCGCGCATGATCCGCGAAGGCATCCGTCGTGTAAAACGGGCGGTCGGTGGTGCTCTTCGGATTCCGGTCCGGCGTATTCCCGTCATACATGATGCGCGGGCCGAAGGGCTGGAAGTGGTGCGTGGCGCCCGCGAGGCAGCCGTAGTAGCGATCGAAGCCACGCTGCAGCGGCCAATCGCCCTGGTCCTTGCCGGAGATGTGCCACTTGCCGGTCATGAAGGTGGCGTAGCCCGCACTCTTCGCGACCTGCGCGAGGGTCACGCAGGAGTCATTGATGTTTCCCGCATAAGCGGGCGGCACCTGCTTGTCGTCGCCCTTCTCCTCACCGGTCATGTGCCCGATGCCCACCTGGTGCGGATGCAGGCCGGTCATCAGCGTCGCCCGGGTCGGGCAGCAGCGTGCGGAATTGTAGAACTGGGTGAAGCGCACGCCGTTCTTCGCGAGCGCGTCGAGATTCGGCGTGTCGATCTCACCACCCCACGGGCGGATGTCGGAGTAGCCCATGTCATCCACCATGATGAGGATGACGTTCGGCTTGTCCGCCGCGCTTGTTAGAAGCGGCGTGGCGAGGAGGAATGGGAGCAAGAACGCGGATTTCATGGAAAGAAGGTGGGTGCTATTTCTTATTTACCCTGGTGGGTTGCGGAACAGCGAATCAACCGCAGATGAACGGGATGGGCGCAGATGAATGCGATCAAAGAAGAAGATCGGGACTAGGATGGATAGGATGAATGGGATAAGAGTGGATGCTGGAAAGTGCGAGTTCCATGCGGAGCGAATTTGAAGATCGGAGCGTCTCGGTGCTTGGGCGAGCCAGCAGCCCGCGGTCGCAGGGACCTGAAATCCGGCTTTTATCTGCGTCCATCCCGTTTATCTGCGGTTGAGCTTCTCCAGCAAATCTACGGAGCGCCGAACTTCTGGGGTTCGTCGGGGCCGGGAATGGCGTAGGCGGGATCATGACCGGGAATTTCGCCAAACCGGGAAGTGTGGCTTGGAAATCATGACATTTCTCCCGCAACTGGCAAACGGGAGTCGGGTTTCGTCTGGGGAGCCCGGATTCGGGATTACAGATCCCGGGGCAAGGATTTCAAACTCCGC
This sequence comes from Luteolibacter arcticus, assembly GCF_025950235.1. Lineage (NCBI taxonomy): Bacteria > Pseudomonadati > Verrucomicrobiota > Verrucomicrobiia > Verrucomicrobiales > Verrucomicrobiaceae > Neoluteolibacter > Neoluteolibacter arcticus. Next base: position 7,799 of record NZ_JAPDDT010000023.1, read on the forward strand.
TCCGGGTTCCCGGAACACACCGCCGATTCACGAAATCGAATCTGGAACGCCCCTTATTTCCGAGCCGAACCCATGAAAGCCATCCCCATCGTCCTCATCATCGCGTCCCTGGTCGTGTCCGTGGATGCCAAGCCCAACCGGGCGGCCCAGCGCAAGCGCGACAAGGCCGAGGAAAAGCGCGAGGCCCAGGAAAGGAAAGCCCGCGAAGTGAAGCGCGACGCGATCCAAGGATACCTCGACAAGAAGGACAAGAACCACGACGGCTCGCTCAGCCGCGACGAATTCCTCACGGGCGAAGCGGACCAGAAGGCCGCCGGCAAGAAATTCGACACCTACAACAAGAACGGCGATCGCGCGCTCTCGAAGTCCGAGATCGAGACCCTGCTCGGCTTGTAAGGAACACCCGCCACGCCCCGCTGAAGTTGTTAGAAGACCGCCCCTTTCAATCCCATTGATTCCATCCATCAACACCATGAAGACCTCACTCACCGTGATCGCCCTGACCCTCGCCCTGTTCATTGACATCGCACCTGCCGCTCCCGGCGGTGGTGGTGGCGGCGCCGCGAAGAAAAAAGCGAACCCGCAAAAGGTCTTCAAGAAGAAGGACAACGATCACGACGGCGCGCTCTCGAAGAACGAATTCGTCCACGGCGCGAAAGACACCGCGAAGAGAAACAAGGCCTTCGGCCGGAAAGACAAGAACGGCGACGGCAAGCTGAGCCTGGATGAGTTCAAGGCGGCGGGGAAGAAGAAGGCAAGAGACCGAGTGAACGGCGGGCGACGGTGGAGAGAGAGTTTACCGCAGAGGCGCTAGTTGGTGGGATCGCCGGCTAACGCGAATACAACAGGGCGTGGAGAAGACGGCTCAAGGTTCCGAAATTTCCAGAGCTCGGCAGATCTTGCGGGCGAGCAAGTCAGAAATCTCAGAGTGCCTAGGAACTGGCTCTCTTCGCCCGGTCGCCGGGTTCCAGTAAATCGGATGCGAGCCACCCTCCCGTTTCAGCGGGCAACCGTGAGCCTCCAAATGGCGGATCAGATCCCGCCGCTTCACGCCAAGGCCAATGGCACAAGTTTCTCCCCCTCAGCGAGCGACGCCCGGGCATCCTCGCGGCGATCTTCGATTAGCAACAGGATCGACTCCCTCAAGGAATCAAGTGCCTCCTGCTCCGTCCTTCCCTGCCCGTTCCCCTCGGGAAACTCGGGCGAAAACGCGACGAACCATTCCCCATCGCGGGCGATCCGGGCGGTGAAAGTCGCAGCCTTTTCCATGGGATGACGATGCACCGGCGGCGGCTTCGGCGCAAGGCCCGGAATGCAGGCGCGCTTGGAACCGAATCGACATGGCGTGCCGGCAGCGTAGTTTGTTCCTCACGCTCATGACATCTCCGCGGCTTTCCTTGATCCGGTTGCTGGTGCCACTCATCGCGATCCTCGCGCTGCGGGGGGCGGCGGAGGAGCAGCCGAATTTCACGGCGCTCCAGGAGGACTACGCGACCAAGGCGATGATCGTGGCTGAGATGGATCGGATCATTCTGAAGGAGGTGAAGATCGACAACCTCCGGTTCCCAGCCGCCCTTGATGAGATCCGCAGGAAGGGCGCGGGAAACAAGTGGGCCACGATGAACTTCGTGATCCGTCGCCTGCCGGCAAGGGCGACAACTCCCGCGCTTGCCGACGACCCTTTCGCCACAGGAGATGAGGCAGGAGCAGACGAAGATACCAAGACGGAGACCAAGCAACCGGCGCCGCCACCGGAGCGCATCAGCATGAGCGCGGCGTCGATCTCGTTTGCCGGAGCGATTGACCAGCTTTGCGAGAAGGCGGGCTACCGTTGGTGGATCGAGTTCAACGCACGAATTCCGCTGCTGGTGATGGCACCGGCAGCAAGCATGCCGGGGAAAGAGGAAGACGACAGCTAGGAACGAGGTCGCGTGGAGTGTGGAGGCAGCGGAACACTCCCGTCGCCTCGCTACCAAAGGCAAGTCATCCGGTGCGATCTCCCGGCCGGCGTCTCGATCCCGTTCTACTTCTCCCAGCGCTCCTCGATGCTCGCGAGGCCCTTGAGAGTATGGCGGAATTGCGTGACGCCGGTGTCGTAGTCAACTTCCAGGAGCAGATCGAGTTCGAGATCGATCTGATCTCCGTGGACTTTCCCGAAGCGGATCTCCTGCCACCGGACCTCATTGTGGGAGGCGAAGAGATACATCGAGCCGAGTTCCCGGCTGCAATTTTCCATCGGCTCGCCGAGTGGAATGGTGGTGCCCTCCAGCTTCTCGAGCGACTCGAAGGGAAAGAGCACGTCGATCATCACCTCGGGCTCCTTGGTTATTTCCTCCTTATAGCCATACGCGCCGCCCGGGACGCGGATGGGAGCGCACTCCAGGCGAAAGCCGGTGCAGACGATCTCCCCATCCACCCGCTCGTCGAAGTATTCCCAATTCAGGTCCTTGCTCCTGGAGATGCAGATGAAGCCTTCCGCGATCCTGAAGTCATCCACGGGGAACTTCCATTCGGCAGGCTGTTCGTCTTTTGGCATGATGGCTTTCGATGATGGCCCAGCGGCGCGCTTGCAAGATCCGAAAGCGAGCAAGAGCAACGGGAGCATGCGGAGAACGAACGTCGTCATTTCAGGACGCATCGGTAGCAGATGAGAGGCGGCGGCTCAATGCATCGAAATGAGCCGCGCCACATTTCAGCCGGCACGGAGGCGGGCGAAGTGGCGCTCGTAGGCGAGGGTGTAGTTGGTGGCGAAGGAAACCCACGTGATGTCTTCCATCGCAATCTCCGCAGGCTCTTCGTTCCAGCTCCCTGCACCGGAAAAGAACCGGAGCGAGACCGTGCCACCGGCAACCTTCAAAACCGGACCGATGAGGAACAAATCGTCTTCCCTCTCATTCTTAAGGATCACGATCCGTCCCTCCGGCATGCCGGCCAGGAGAGCTCCCACACCCTCCGGAGGTAGGCGGAAGTCAAAGTCGACCTGCTGGAGGATGCCATCAGCTTCCATCATCTGCTCGTGGAAGGCATCGGTAGCACCGGCCTTCAACGAAGTCAGGTCCGCTCGGCGGAGGAACAAATAGCCATCCAGATGGAAGTCGTAGACGTATTGGAGAGCGGTCCAGTCTTCATCAAAATCAACGATGAAGCCGTGGATGGTGTGTGGATCGATTTCCTCACGAGTGAGGGATACCAGAGCACGCGACTCCTGATAGTGCCGGATGAGTTTCTCGGGAATGCGCTTCATCTTCTGGCGGACGTTAGAAGGAATCGGGCAAGAAGTGGAAGGCCGGACTCGAGGACACACTGCCAGCGGTTCGCCCCACCAATCGGGCTGAGTGACTTCATGTGGCCTTGAAGCAACCTGCGGGAGGCCCGGACTGCGGCAGCCCTGCTCCGGCAGTTTCGTCCCGCAGCCGTCGTGGGAGACGATTGGGACGGGAATGGGGAATCGTCAGTGTTCTGCGTGATGGATTCCGTCCTCACCCCATTCCGCGATCATCGCGCCGACCCTCGCGAAGAGATCCTCGGTCTCCCGATAGTAGCGGCCATGAACATCATCCAGATCCTTGTCCATCCTCATCCAGGGGACGCTGTCCGAGTGCATGGGGGAATCCGGCTTCCGCCAGTAAGCGAGAGCTTGGCCGAGGAACCCGGCGACTTGCGGGAGCCCCAGCAAGCGAAAGCCTTCCATGATCTCCTCAACGAGGCTGTCGCCGGAATAGCCATAGAACGAGAACGCGCCGGGCAGCCCACCCCCGCGAACGCCGATGTCGAAGCACAGCGGCAGGTAGAGTCGCCGGGCATTTGGCGGCAGCGAAAAAACGTCATCGTGGAAGGTCTGCCACGAGTCGTGGCGGATCTGGCGCTCGATGTAGGAGAGATACTTCTGACCCCGTTTCTCCGGATCCGGGGAGTCCAGCACCCCGGCGAATCGTGATAGGTCGAGCAAGGGTTTCATTCGCTGATTTCCGGTGGCAATCCGCCCGATGCTCTCCTTCTGCCGAGATGCTCTTCGAAGGGCGGCGAAAAGAGCATCCAGTGCAGCAGCATGAGCGGCGCTCCTAACAGCATCCCGATCAGCGCGACCATGGAAGGCTGGCTGAGCAGCGATGTCTCCGCAGCAGGAACCTGGGACCGGAAGGAAGTGGCACCCACGATCGCGACCACGATCGTGAGATAGCTGACCGTGAAGACGCCGGTCGCGACGGCGCGAGCACCGGGGAGGCCGAGGAAAAGCAGCACCAAGACCGGGAGGAAGAGGCCGAAAAGATTGATATTCACCCCGCCCTGCAGGTAGTGCGAGATGGTATCGTAGCTACCCCACAGCCCGAGAATCATGAGCAGGGTGCAGGTGAAGATCACGCGCTTGGACATGGGTGGGATTTTCTCTTGGCTACGATGAATGTCATAGCGGATGGGCGGCCGCGGAGGAAGGCGGGAATTCAGCGGGGCGGCTCGGCATCGCCGGATGCATCGCCTTTGCCTTGCTCTTGCTCTCCTGATTTTGCGGATGCCGGATGCTTGTGACTGACGATGAGCGTCACCTCCGAGGCCGTCGCGGCCTGGACGAATCGCGGCCACTCCTCCCCGAAGATTGGAGGAAGATTAGTAAAAGTAGGTCCTTGCTCATTGATCTTGGCGGGGGCTGAGACCACCCGGATCGTTTTCCCCCGGTAGGCATGAAGCCTCGCGATGAGCCTGGTGACGCCTTCCTCGCTGGCACCGATCTCTTTTCCATCCAGGAAATAGCGTGGCCCGGCAGGAGTGAGGGGCATGCCGCCCTCCGCTTTCACATTCCATCGCCAGGTGATCACCGCGGACTCGTCCCCTCCCACCGGGGAAGACGGGATCTCGCTCGGGGCGGCGAATGCCTGCGGCGTCCAGAATGGATTGTCTTCGGAAACCGCGACATTGTCCCGCTTGTCGTCCACGTATTCGATGGAGAGTCGCAGGTTCCGCTTGCGGAAGAGGTTGTTGAAGTGCTGCAGGGTATCGCTGTCGAAGGGATCGCTCAAACTCTTGCTCCACTCGCGGGGCCGGTGCTTGATGAGAACGGAGTTTCCTTTGAACGTGACCAAGCGGTCGTAGATGGCGGCCAAGCCGTCGCGGTCCTTGCCGACCTTCTCATCATTCCAATAGTAGAGAACCGCGGGAATAGCAACGCGACTGCTGGGCTCCGCATCCTCGAAGAGCCGCTCGTGCCGCCAACTGATGACGACATCGTGCTGGCCTTCCTCCGCAGAGATCGCGGAAGGCTGCAAGATGGCCAGCAAACCAAACAGCAGCACCAACAGAAATCGGGCTGATCTCGATAGAGTCATGATGAATGAAAAGTTTCAGATGGAGCTTAAAGGAGTGGCCGGTGGGGACGAAGGCAAAAGCGGGGCGGTGGAGGCCGCGGGTCTCCGACGGCGGGGAGAACTGCTTCAGCCGCACACGGAGTGTGCGGACCACCACTTTGCTTGCTCATTCCCTCCCGAACCAGTGGCGGCTCATGGTTTTGAGGAACTCCGTGGTGATCGGGTAGCGGGACGCTTCACCGACCACCGAATCGATGCCGCAGGCGGGGCAGAGAGCGGTGATGCCGACGCCGTCAATCTCATCCACCCATTCCTCGATGGTGGACGGGGTGAAGATCCGAAGGCAATGGAAGCAGCCGCAGGTCGCACTTCGGAGCAATTCCTCACGATGATTGCTGCTGTGCCGGTGGGCTGCGATGAAGGGCGGAGCATCGGGATCGTCGGCGCTCATGGATCTTGTTAGAGTGGAGATTGCAGCCTCTTTGTCACTTCCCACCTGCGAGCCAATAGCCGGGCTGCCAGTAGTATAGGTTGGCGTTGGTAGGGGCCGCTTTCCACAGCTTCTCGTCCTCCGGAGAATCGAAGTCCAAGTGCGGATCGGTCGCAGGATCGAATCGCCGCCACGCCGGATCGAGGGGCTCATCTGGCGCGGGAGGCCGGACGTTCGGGATGAACCGGGCTTCACAGGCTCCCACCTGAGAGAAGTTCCACTGGGATTGGAAGAGGCTCACGGAGTTGGCACCGCCATCCATCATCGGGTGGGCTAGTTGGAGCCCGTCATCTTCCCAAAAGCAGACCGGGCAAAGGTCGTAGCTCCCTGGTGACTGGTCGAAAACGAGGTGGCCGCAGCAGGGGCATGGATGGCGAGCGGGCACCGTGGCGAAGCGGGTGATTCAACCGTCCCGATCTGCTTCGCGGAGCTTGCGGTTCTTGATCTGGCCGCGCTGGCAGTAGGGGCAGCCACAGGGCTTGCGGCCGTCCGAATGGGACTCGGGATAGTAGCGCCACCCGACGACCTGATCCGGCGTGTAGATGCGGGTGATGGAGGAGGCGAGGATCGATTCCGGGAAGATGACTTCCAGACCCATGCCGGTGTCGTGCTCCATGAAGATTCTAACAGCCTCCGCGGCGGTGGTCTCAAGCGGTTCCTTATTGAAGCGGCCGATGGTGACCGGCACTTCATCGTCCGCGCGGAATTGGACGGCGGAGATAAGCTTGATGCCGCTGCGGCGAAGTTCGCGCAGCCACTGGTGGGACCGGTAGTAGTCCTGGAGCACGGGCGTGGCGTAGACGCCCTTCGATTCGCGGCCGCGGATCTCGTGGGCCTTGATGCCGTTCTTGCGGATCATGGCAATCTCCCGGTCGTCGGTGAGATGGAGGAATTGGGGCATGCGAGGGCGAGCGGAGTGGTGGGAGGATGGCGATGATTAACGCGATTCGCAAGAGGCGAGGTGGGAGAGACAAGGCAACCGCATCTAGAGATCTGAACCGCGAATGGACGCCAATGAACGCGAATTTCGAAGAGCGGCCAATATAGGAGAGGCGATGGCTTTCCGCCCCTGGCTTCCGCGCCCGGCCCGAACGACGAAGTCGTTCCGCTACCAAGAAGGAACGGCGAGGATCAGTCGCCTAGCTCGGCGAGCGTGGCGTCGAGGAGCGGATGGACGGCATCGTCATCCTCGGTGAATTGGAAGCCGGCGAGGTAGCGGCGCAGGAAGGGGCCGAAGGTCTTGCGGTCCGCGAAGACGACGAAGGACTCGTGATCGGAGTCCGGCGACTCGCGCGGGTAGCGGACGATACCATAGGTGAACGTGAGCGATTCCGAGGTGTGCTCGCGGACGTGAACGTGGACCGGCTCGAGGGAGCGGACGAATGGGAGATCGGCGGCAAGTGAGCTTGCGATGGTGTCGATCGCCGATTGCCAGGCTGTGTCGTGGGGCGAGCTCATGAAGTCGAAGTGAGGCGGCCGCTTCCGGGAGGAGTGGCGTGGGTATCATTCATCGCTTGGGCCTCTGCTTCTGGTAGTTGCCGAGAATCTTTTTCAATGCGCTGAGGGCCTCGTCTTCAATCTCGCAATACACCTCCACCTTGTTGCGGTACGCCATGATCTCGTGGCAGCCGAAGCACACGTGGATCTCAAGCTCGGCATCGCTGTCCTTCCAGACGAGCGCGAAGTCGGGATGGAAGCCTCCGCAACGCTTGACACCCTGCCACTGCGCGAAGCTCTTGGGATCCTGCACCAGGGACTTCAGCCGTTTGGCGTCTTCCTCCGAGACCGGGTTCGGCTGGTCGTAGAATGAAAACGAATACCGGGTGATGGTCTTCTTATCCTTCCGCTCCGACGCGAGCAGGTCGCGCTCGAAGCTCTGGTGAGGAAGGCCTTCGTAGAGAGTCAGCTTCGAATCCTCCTTCAAGGCGCCGACCAATGGACCCAGCTCCTTGAAGGACGCCTGGATCTCGGCCTCTTCTTCGAGCTTCGGAACGTGACCTACTACAGCCGTAGTTTCAGCAACAGCAGCGGCAGAGAAAGAGAGAATCGCGAGGAGCAAGGGTATCGCGGGGATCGACGGTTTCATTTCCGGAGGGGTTGTTTGCCTGGTGATGGATCGTGTGCGGGAACGGCTTCACCCATGGAATACTCTTGCTCCACCCGGCGGCGTTTTCTCGAGAGGACCTGCAGGAGTTCCTCGCGGCGGGCGGATGACTTGCGCAGCGAAGTGATCTCGATCTTCCGGTCGATCTCGCGGAGGAGTCGCTCGCGCGACCGGCGGATGAGCGCTTCCCGCACGGGCCTGCTCCGCGCTACCTCCGCCGCCAGCTCGTCCCATGCCTTCACGTCGCCGCTCGTCGGGATGCGCCATTCGCGGCCCAGCTCCCACAGGGCTCCGCGGCAGGAACGGCACCTGAGGTTCGTCTGCAATCCCGACGCGACCCGGGCACGGCGAGCGGTCCGGCAATCGGTGCAAATGTAGGTGCGGTTGCAGGGCATGGGATTTCTCCGGTCGAATGCGTGAGGATAGAAACGCGGGATGAAGGGATCGAATTGAGGACTATCACGGAATCCGGCCCGCCGACAAGACGACGCGCGTCTCATGACAGCGGCAACGACAGGTCGATCTGTCTCCCGGCGAACCGAGGGTCAAACTCCGCCTCATGAGGAAAGCGTCCCTGCGCATCCGGCCAGAAGCATTGGAACGCCGGAAACGGCCGGCCCAGATGCCGGTAGAACCAATTCGCGCAGCCCAGATACTCCCGATACTGCGTCGGGTGGATGAGGCGGAAGATCACCTCCCGGCCATCGACGAAATCCGGGTAGCGCTGCTCCGGGACGATGATGTCGCCTTCCATGAGATACTCGCCGATCGCATTCAGGATGCGGTGCGCCGGCTCCACTGGCACGCCCATCATGAGGATCTCCGGCTGCAGCGTGCGGACAAACATCCCGACGGTGTAGGCGAAGCCCGGCCCCTCATCGTCATCTGGCACGCCAACGACATGCCAGCCGTGGCCGCGGATATCCGCCAGCATCTTCACGTCGCCCTTGTCATCCGGCTCGCGGAAGACGAAGCCGGGAAGCTGGTTTGGATGCGAATCCATGAGCGCAATGGTTTCAGGGTCGAGGTCATCCGTCCACTCCGCGGTGCTCCGGGAGCTGGACCCACCCGCCTAGCGCCGTCGCAGCCCGTAGGCCGGATGACGTTTGTCGTGCCGGAGCACCAGCACGCGCACCCTTATCGGGTCTTCCTCATAGACGAAGTGGTAGGGAAAGCTCTGGAACGATGCCCGGCGCAATCCCTCCGCGATGAAGTGAAAGCCTTGCGGATTGCGTTTCAACGCATCGACGACTGCCTCCGCCTCATCGAAAAACCGGTCCGCAAGTCCCGGCCCTCCTTCCTCCTCGTAATAGGAAAGGGCCGCTCGCAGGTCGCGCTGAATCCGCGGGTGGAGGATGAACCACACGACGGTCTAACGTCCCAACGATTTCTTCACGTCTTCCCACGAACATCCCAGCTCGGGTTGTTCGTCGAGCTCTCGCGAACGGCGGCGCGCTTCGGCGATGCCGTCGTCCTCATCGGCCAAGGTCACCGGCAAGGTCTGAAGCAACGTCGCGGCCAACTTGGCGCGGTCTCCCTGCGGCAGCTTCTCGGCCTCGCGGAAAATCTCTTCGAGCTTCATGGGCGCTAGCATACTCGACCCGGCACCGGCTTGCCATGGGATTCTCGCGGCGCAGAAACGGAGAGCGCGGACCACGAACTGGTCGGGTGCCGGGGATTTGAACCCCGACGACGTGAATCCAAATCACGCATGCTACCAGGTTACATCAACACCCGAATAGAGAACGAAAAATGAGAATGAAGTGCCGCGACGAGGAATCGAACCTCGGCTTCCGCCTTCGTACGACGGCGCGCTATCCACTACACCAGCGCGGCGATGAGAGAGAAAAGGAGTGGTCCGGAGCGACGGGAGTCGAACCCGCATTACCTGATTCACATTCAGGGATCTTGCCGTTAGATCACGCCCGGTATTTTGGAGATTGGAGAGTGGAGATTGAAGATTTGCAAAACGGAGATCGCAGATCGGAGATGTCTGATATTACATTCGTGAACGAATATCATACATATGAGCACGCCGACACCGACCGATGAAGATCGATAAGATAAACAGAATGCAGTCGAGGCCTGGCGATCGCGGCGGGACTTGAACCCGGCATCTGCGGGGTGAAAGCCCACCATGCTTACCTTTGCACCACGCGATCTGAAGCGGGGTCGGGATCAGCGGAGGATGGGCCGATGGCAGTCTCGCCCCGGTTTGAACGGGATCCTGGCGGGTCAAAGCCGCCCTTGCTACCATTACACCACGAGACCAATAAAAGGCCTCACCGCTGATGTCGCGGTCGCTCTCGAAGCGGAGTGATGGAATGTCGAAGGTTCATCGGAACGAGAAAAGGAATGTCATATCTCCGATCGGGAGTCAACGGGGAATTTTTCGAGATGCATTCATAAAGCATTTCGGAACCCAGCTCGAGGAGTGGTGTGAACGCATACATTCATGCCGGCATGCTTGGTGAATGCACCGCAGAGACGCCAAGGCCGCAGAGGGACACAAAGAAGATTCATGGCGCGCCGGGTAATGTGGAATGAGTGGACAAGGGATAGCCCGCCGAATGACCGCGGCGCAGCCGCCCTCGGACTGCTGCGGTCATCCGCAGCTCTAGAGTGAAGGGAGTAGACCGCTCGCTCATCGGGACGAACCGGGCTTCAAGGATCGCTGCGACGCTCGGGAGAAGCACGCCGCCCCCTGCATTCGAAAGCTGCGGATGACCGCAGCAGTCCGAGAGCGTCCGGCTATCATCGGGCGGAGTGAAAGGGTTACTTGGTTGCCGGCTGCTCCTCCTGCTCGATTCCGTTCCTTTCCAAGAAGGCATCGAAGACCTTGCCGTAGTGGGGGCTGATCCTGAAGAACGCGAGGTCCTCGCTGCGGCTGGTTCTTGTGGGAGAGGTGGTTCGGGTGAATCCCATGATGCCATCGATACCCGGACCGAAGGCATAGCCGTCTCCTTCGTCAAAGTTCATCAAGTAATCCGCACGCGATTCTCCGATGCTGATAGTGATCCCGTGCCGGGGGCTGATGCCCCAACCCGGCGGCTCTCTATCGATGTCGGCTTCGCGGATCGAGCGGGCGAGACAATCCAACAAATGCTGTCGCTCGCGAGCCTCCACGACCGTGGCCCTACCGAAAACCTCATAGTGGTAGAAGATGCTTGGAAAATACGGCTGGGAATCGGGAGCCTCCCCCGCTCGATGCACCAATGAGCCGAGATGCGTCAGACGCCCCAAGGACAATATCTCGATGGTAGCGCCGTTCGCTCCCATTGCATCGATCCGCGAGGCGATCTCTCCTTGCCGTTGAACTCTCCCATGGACCGGCGAGAAGAAGAAGTCGGTCCCGTGATCCATAGCGGTCGAAGCATCCCACTCTCCACCGATCTTCGAGAAGCCCCAGAACTGACCGATGCTCGTGGCCCAGAGCCCGGAGTCCGGCTGCTCCTCCACCCGCACCAGGTCACCCATCCTGCAATCCCATGGATGGCAGAGATTCCGCCATGCGGTGGTCCACCCGAACTCAAGCGGCCGGACATAGCTTCCCGACCATCTCCAATCTTCCACCGCCTTCCTTCCTCCCGGCGACACGGAGGCATCAATCTCCAGAGGCGGCGGCAGGTAGAACGGCCGGAAGCACCACGCAACGTAGGCGGCGATGCTGACGAGCACAGCGCCGGAGAGAATGATGGCGGTGCGCTTCTTCATGTCATTTCTCCAGAGCTTCCGTTCCCTGCTCTTCACCGGCCGTGTGCGACTTCATCGGGCCGGTGATGATCTTGCCGAATTCGTAGTAGGGGTAAATCACGCGCTCCACATCCGGGCCATACTCGCGCCGGTCCTTCACCCAGCAGCGGACGAGACGGAAGCGCAGGAGTTTTCCTCCCCCTTTGTCCTTCCTCTGGAGGAGCCACTGGCCATCAACGCCCAGATCGAATTCGGCGTCGAACTCTCCCATCGTCCCGAAGCCATGGATCATGTCCATGGTCCCGCCCCAGACGGGTGCCATTCTCCGGTTCACCCCATCCACCGATTCGTGTTCGATCAAGTCGGGAATAAGGTCGAGCAGCGCTTGGATGGAGGGAGGCGGTGGTGTATCCGGCAAGGGCGGTCGGGATGATGCACGGGGACTGCCCTCGCGATAGAGGGTGAGGCGAGACAGGCTCTCGGTCTTCAGATCCCGCTTCATGAAGACCATGGCATCGGGCTCTGCATCGGACACGCTTACCATATAGCGGCCCGACTCGGTGAGAAACAAGAGGTGGTCGGCGCCTAGCAGAAAGCTCCGACCTTCGAGATCAGGCCAATCGGGCGTCTGTCCGAATTTCAAGACGTTCCATTCCACCGTGGCTTTCTTCTCGCCATCCGCCGAGATCCAGGTCCCTGCGAGCTTCTTCATCCGGTCCGACGCCTTCTTGTCTTCGGCCTCTCTCATTCGCCATGCTTCCTCCCGCACTGCGGCCTGGCTCACCTCAGCGGGATCCGCGACCGTCACCACGGGCTTGGCCGGCCTGGCGGAGCTGTCACGCTCACCCATCCGGTAGCCGAGCACCAATCCCATCAGGCAACCCAAGGCGAAAACCACGACCAGTGAGACGATCCGCTGCACTCGCATGGACTAGCACCACGGGAGTCCGCGTCAATGCGGAGATGATTGGCGAGTGGCCGTTCGGCCTGAATTAATGAGTCTGCTCCGACGACTGAGACGTGAGGCAGTCCTGGCAGAGAGGGTCGCGGAGATGCGGATGGGAAGGATTGGCGATGGCGAGTGGAACGCGCTTCCTCCTCCCAAGGTAGGCGCGTTGGTAACAACGCGGAAGCACGGGAGGCATCCGCTTTCAAGGACCGCTCCGCGCTATCACCAGCGCGCCTACATGAGAAGCTTCACTCGTGGGAAGACTACCGCAGGGACGCAGAGGTCGCAAAGGAACGCGGAGAGCACGAATGGACGCCTTGGAAGATTACGGACGCGGGAGATACCCGAACTCGATCATGGTATCGTGCCACGGGGCACGCTCCGAGGATTGGGGAAACTTCTCCGCAGCGTCGGCCAGGATGTCGCGTGCTCCATTCTCATCGCCGCTATGGAAGCCCATGGCGGCCCGGGTGTAGGCGGCGAGCAGGCTGTCCCCTGCAGCGACGTTCGCGGCTGCCAGGCGATCGAAGGCCTCGGCGTCACCCTTCCCTGCCTCGCACAGCATCAGCTTGAAATCGATCAGCGCGCGGAGGGCCGCGTCCGAGTCCGCACCCGCCCGCTGTTTCGCCTGCTGGAATCCTTCGATCGCTTCATCCCACCGACGGGTGACGAAGTAGACCTCGGCAAGGTTGAAACGAACCGAGGCATCCTCCGGGCTCTTCCGTGATGCCTCGGAGAAATCATTCAACGCCTTCGCAAAGTCCCTGTTCTCCACATGGCAGGCGCCGCGGAGATTGATGAATTCGGGCTCGGATTTGAATTCATCCGGCACTCCCTCCAGCGTCGCGAAGGTCCCCGCGATGTCCTTCTTCCTGAAAGAAGCGTAGCCGGACTCCATCGATTGGCGGAACCGCTCGCGCTTGGCGTCGGCCACCTCGGCGGCCTTGGCCTCCGCCTCCGCCTCGGCTTTCGCTTGGTCGGCGGCCGGGCTCGCGACAGGTGCCTCGCTCGAGGGAGGACTGGAGGTGGTGGCGGAGGATGCCGCGCTGTTAGACGCGCGCTTGCAGGCCATGGCCGCGAATGCCAGGGTGATCGAGCCGCCGATGAGGAGAGGTTTCATTGTGGCAGATGGTGTGGTTTGCCGGGGATAAATTCAGGGATGTTCGTGGACTCTGAGTTCTGCCAAGGCTCGCTCGTAGTCCTCGTCATTCAAAGTCCAGAGCTCGGGAGTGTCGGGGTCCGCGAGCCAGGTGCCCGAGGCGGCATTGACGAACTCATTCCGGACGGTCGTGGGGATCCCCGCGCTTTCCAGGATGGATTGGTAGAGACCCACCTTCTCGCTCTGGTGGCTTTTGAAGATCATCTTCATGGATGGAGTCCTATCCCTGCCAACCCTTGCGGCTGGCCGCCCCAAAACGGAAGCAAGGAATCCGCCCGGGGGCTATTCCTTCCACGACCGGCGGACCTTCTTGCGGACCTTGCGGGTGGCGCTCAGCTTCCGGATGGTATAGCTCGCATAAATCGCGGCCAGGGGAAAGAAGACCGGCAGCAGCAGGTAGGCACCGAGGATCATCGCCGGCCGCTCGTCCCGCCCCGCCGCGAATCTCGCCAGCGCGATCCAGAAGGACCACAAGATGGCCACGGAGTGGATCGTCATCAGGACGCCTCCGACAAGTATCCACGGAGCGTACGCGGTAGGAATGAACTCGAATTTCCCGGACTCCGGATTCTGGCTCATCATGTAGCCGATAGTCGCGACCGCCGTCGCCGCGCCAAAGGCGGCAAAGCCAATGCCCATGCCGATGAATAGCAGCCATAGCCGGCTGCGGAAGAAGTCTGACCAGGTGATGGGATCCTCATCCGCTTCGGTCTCGGCGGGAGATGCATCCGGCGAAGACTCCGGAGCATCCACGGGTGCGCTCGAAAGTGGGAGCGGATCCGGCGGGGTCTCGGCAAGTGCCGCGTGGAGATCTGGAGTTGGCTCTGCCTGCCGTGTTGGCTCTGCCTGCCGTGTTGGCTCTGCCTGCCGTGTTGGCTCTGGCTCTGGCTCTGGCTCTGGCTCTGGCTCTGGCTCTGGCTCTGGCTCTGGCTCTGGTGCTGGTGCTGGTGCTGGTGCTGCTAACAACTCCGGCGTTTCATCCTCGATGCCCGCACCCATTTTGGCCCAGTAGCCACTCGCCAGTTCCCCAAGCTCCGGCAAAGTCCACTCGCGGCCCGAGTCATCATGGACACGGCAAGCGCTCGCCACGATCTCCAGAGTGCCACCGCTATATCCGGCACCCGGGCGATCATGGGTGCAGGCGATTTTGACCACCTCGCCCTCCGCCTCTGCGCTCAAGATGCCGAGCTCCAGCGCCACGATGTCCGCGATTCCGGTGATCGGCCGGATCGCCGGCTGGCCTTCATCCTGCCATGGGACGAACGCAATGCGCCGGAGATCCTCGAAACGAATCGTGAAGGAATGCCCGCCCGGCGTGGCGAGTTCGGCGAGATACGGGATCTGCACGACCATCTGGCCGGCACCGCCAAACATCGACGCGCTGGAGATGCAGCCATCGTGGAAGATGCTGAAGACGTAGCTGATCTCGATGGGGCCGATCATCCTGCGGAGTCATGTTAGACCCGATTTCGGCTGCCAATGGAAGACCGGGTTTCGAATCGGGCACCATGCCCGGTCGATGGGGAAGTGACGGGAGGCCTGGAGAGGCTTCGGGTGGGAGGTAATGAGTCGTCGGTATTGACCGTGACATCCCTGTTTTCGTTGAGTCTTCGCGGTCGAAGAATCTGGACCGGGATGGATAGGATGGATGGGGATTCAAAATGCCGGAGAAGCTGGAACTGAAGACCTCAAGAATCCTATCCATCCCATCCATCCTGCTTAGTCCCAAAAAGAACCCCGGCAGCGACCGGATGACCGATCGAGAGGTGCCTGAACTACGCGCCATTCATCGCGGCTCATTATGGCATCGGTCGAATCCCGGAACGCGGGGCGGTTCCGGGCCTGCTGAAATCCCTTCCGGGATTCGATGGCGCGGAAACGCGGCCTCACTCACCTCGCCGGTCTCTCGCCATCGGCGGGCGAGACCGGTTTGCGAGGAGCTGCCGGGGTGCTGCGAAGCGTCTTCCAGATCTCGCCCTCCGCCGCCTTGGCATTCGGAAACGGCTGCTGGCCTTCAGGGATCACGATGATCGCGACGGAGGTCAGATAAGCGTCCATCCTTCCCTGACGCGCGATCTCGGCCAAGAGGTCGAGGTAGCGGATGTTCTCCGCCGTGTAGTTGATCTTGCGTTCGCCTGCTTCGGCATCCGGGACCGCGGCGTCGTCCTCCTCGCCCGCGTGACGAGACGAGCCGATGATCATGGAAACTCCCCCGAGCTGATCCGGATCGTGTTTACTGGCAAGACTCCTCGCGAAATCGAACGCCTCTTCCACCTCCGCGTCTGAAATCTCCACCTTCGGAATCACGATGCGATTCAAGAAAGCGACGACGGAGTTCTCTTCGACCGCGACGGGCGGATAGGTGATGGCCGGCAATCTCCGTTCGCGCTTCGATACGGGAGAGAGCATCGCGAAGACCAGCAACCCGCAGGTGGAGGCGAACAACAGCACCAGGATGTTGTTCACGATGAAATAGCGGGCCGCCCCGCTGGCACGCCTCTTCAAATCAAGCGCCTTTGTCACAACCATCGGCTCCAGCACGATGAAGTGAGGGAGCATCGCAAACAAGATGGGACCGAACAACGACTGTCCCGGCGCGAATGTGACCACGGACACGAGACCGACCAGTAGCAGGGAAATGATGACTCCCAGATACAGAACATGAAGGTCGATCGGTAGAGGCACTCGATGCATCGCGTCGTCGGCTTTCATGGCAGTCGTGAGTTCCGGGATGAGACTCTTATAGGCCAGACGGGATCGACAACGAAATCGGCGAAATCGACGAAAAGCGAAAGCACCGAATTCCAGATCTGCGGCGATTGCTTGAGAGCCCGCCCTGAATGGCAGGGAATCGAGCCCCACCTCACAGCTCCGGCCAGAATTCCCTGGATATGATGAGTTAACCGCGGAGACGCGGAGGCCGCAAAGGATCGCAGAGTGGAAAGACAAACCTGCAATTCGCCAAAGGATCCCGAGATGCCTTCGTCCCAGGATGATCTCTGTGTTCCTCTGCGACCTCTGCGTCTCCGCGGTGAAATCCAGCGGAAAATAACAGACCTGAACCCGTGCCCTTGAGCCCGCCCCGACAAAACCCAGCCAAGGTTCCATCCAAATTTCGTCCGTTTCGCTCGTTTCGTTGTCCCCTTCCGGACCTCCAGGGGCGAATCATTCCGTGAGCGCCGGAGGTTCGGGAATCGGCCAGGCGTCCAGACCTTCCCCCCACTTCCCAATCGCCAGTTCACCGGTGATGGCGGCCCCATCCCGAATGGCGTCGAGCATCGAGAGGTAGTCATACATGAACCCATGATCGTCATGGAACCGGCCGAACCATTGGCGGAAGTAGTCGAGATCGAAGTGCGGATTCCGGTAGGCCGAGGGCAGATTGTGGCAAGCGTACGCGAGCGCGGCGATGGCCTTGAGATTGCGCTGCGAGCATCGCAACTGGAGCTCATGGAACACGTAGCCTAACAGCACCTCGATCTGCTGCTTCTGGATGTCCGTGCAGTCCATGGGATGGTGCGCCATCAATCGGAGTTTGGCCAGGTCAGCACTGCGGAGCATTCACCGAAGCCAAGAAAATCGTGGTCGGGGTGTTCGGTGATGGTGACCCAGAGCCAGGCTTCCCGTGAATCCTCCATTCGCGATCGATCGACGCGGATTCCAGTGGTCGCGCGATATCCTGAAAGCAGGCGATCCACGGCATCGCAGGTGTCAGCCGACGGTGATCCCCAGCCTTCGGGGAAGATCCTGCAGAGCGCGCATTCCAACGAGTCCTCGTAGGACGGGTGATCGTAGTCATTCGAGATGGGGACGAATGCCCCTTCCAGCTCCGGATGATCACAGCCGGTACCATCGGTCTGATTCGTGTAAACGATCCCGGTCGGGCGCGGGACGATGAGCCCGGCTCCCACCATGGTCCAGAGGCGAATGAGTGGCTTCATTGCGGTGCGGAAGGCGGTCGGCAGACGAGTTCCACGCGATGACCGTCAGGATCCGCAACGACAGCACGGCGGCCCCATTCGCTGTCGGCGGGCGGCTGGATAATGGTGCCGCCGGCTTCCACGAGCGGATCGAGGCAGGCATCGACCGCGTCCACGCTGAAACCGATGCGGACGCTCGTAGTGGAGCCGGCCTTGGCATTGGCGGGATAGATTTCGAAGACGGCGCCTCCTTCGCAGGGTTCGGCAGCGAGGTGCTCCGGACCGGTGCCATGGCGGTGGCGCTCGAAATGCAGACCGAGCACCCGATAGAAGCGTTCCGCGCGATCAAGATCGGCTGAGCGGATGACGAGAAGATTCAGAAATGGTGGCGGGGTTTGCACGGGGGCCTTTCCTTGGCGTCGATGTTAGAGGTGCGGAGCGCCTTTTCTGCTAGCTGAGCGTCCCAAGAGCAAGAGACGCGGCGAAGCTCACTCCTCCCGCGGCGCGTCCTTTTTGCGATCCTCCTTCCGGGCCTCGGCTGCAGCCTGATAGAAGGATGCCTGGCGCTCGGCCACACCAATCAATTCCTCGGGCCGGCCAGTCCACCACCAGTCGGGCTTGGCGACCGGTAAGTAGGCGGCGAGATAGCCGAGGGTAAGGGTGACCAGCGCCGCCGCACCGGATAGCTCCGCGGCGAAAGAAGCGGTCTTTCGCGGAACGGCAATCAGGGCGACAGCCAAGATCAGGGCAGGCAGATAGAGAGCCCATTCATGCGAGAGGATGACGCGGGTGAGCCATGGACTTCGCTCGCCCCTGAGATCGAGAGATGCTTCACTGCCAGAGGCGGCCAAGGTGAGGCGATAGTAGAAGTCCCAGTCGCGCAGTGACTCGCTGATGAGGTAGGCGAGGACGGCCACCGCGATGGTGCCGATGAATGCGATCCACCGGCGGTGATGAGACGTGAGGCTTGCGTTCTTGCCGGACAGTTCCATGGGTACTGTGTGAAGTTGAGTTTCTCAGGGAAAGAGAACAAGATGGATCTTTTGGAGGAGAGGGCAGGTGGGCTGAGAGGATATTCATCTTCCGCCGCGGCATGAAGAGGATGAAGTCACCCGGTGGCCCCGCGCGATGAAAGCCGAAGGCCCTCGGACTGCTGCGATTCTTCGCAGCTCTTGAATGGACGGTGAGGCGGTCTGCCATGGTGGGATGAAGCGATCCCAGAGGGCCGCTTCACTCTGCTAGAGAAGGCCTGCCTCACCCTACACTCGAAAGCTGCGAAAAAATCGCAGCAGTCCAAGGGCGGCTGCGCCGCGGTCATCGGGCGGACAGGGATCCAAGGGCCCGCCACCCTCCATTTTGATACTTTTTTTACGCCCCCGGCCGCGACTTTGACTTCCCCCCTCCGGCCGCCATGGGACGATGCCCCTGCGTGAAACGTCTGCTTTTCTTCCTCGCCGGGCTTGTGGTCGCGGGCAGCGCCGCCGTCTGGTGGTTCACCGGACGCGAGGAGGAAGCGCCGATCCCCGATGAAAAGCGGGTGGCGATGATCGAGCTGGAGGACAAGCAATCCGGCCCCGGGTATTTCCATGCGGAGGCCGATGCGCAGCCCGATGAGCAAGGGATCCGCTGGATCGCCCCGGACAAGGCGGCCGCCCAGATCGACCGGGTAATCCGCGAGCGGAAGCTGGAGGAAGTGGAGCGCGAGAAGCTGGCCCGGCTGATTGACGAGGTATCCGAGCTGCATCCCTCGCGGACAGTCGGCGGCAGCCGCGTGAATGTGGCGCGCTTGAATGTAGCGCTGGATGCGAATGCCAATGCGCGGTAATACGCCGGGGCACACATGCACGGCGTGTGCGGTCCTGCTAGAAACGATTGCCTCACGATGACACCGGCTTCAGCTAGCAAAGTGATCCCCCCACGTCGTGTGCGAATGGCTGCATCGGGTGGAGGATCTCCAACGGCTTTGAGAACTGCTTCGGCCGCACTCGGAGAGTGCGGACCACCTTTTCGTAGCGAATCGACTTCGTCGTTCCGGCGGGGGGCGGACCGCATCGTGAATCCAAGTGGCGACTCGACTTGTGGCCCCGCCCAGCCGGAATGGCGCAGCCACTCAGCTACGAAGCGAAGAATCTCCCACGACCTCAAGAACTGCCTCCGCCGCACCCGGAGAGTGCGGACCACTTTGATCTCCCGACCATGACTCCTACTACTGACGGTCACTCCCACCGCCAACCTGCCCTCGCCGCGGCGACGCTGGCAGCGCTTGGCATTGTCTTCGGCGACATCGGCACCAGCCCGCTGTATGCCTTCCGCGCGTGCTTCTCCGGGAGCCACGGCGCGCCGATCCATCCGGAGAATCTCATCGGCGCGGCCTCGCTGATCGTGTGGTCGCTCATCCTGGTGGTATCGCTCAAATACCTCTTCATCATCCTGCGACTCGATAACAAGGGCGAGGGCGGGATCCTGGCACTCTCCGCGCTGGTCCGCTCGTGCGTGCGCCGCGCTGGAGGAAAGGACCCGAAGGCGGTGCTGCTGTTAGGCCTGGCGGGTGCGGCACTCATCTATGCGGACGGCATGCTGACGCCGGCGATCTCCGTGCTCAGTGCGGTGGAGGGCCTCTCCGTCAGCGCGCCGGTGGTGGAAAAGTGGATCCTGCCGATCTGCGTGGGCATCCTGGTCGCCTTGTTTTCGATCCAGCGTCATGGCACGGGCAAGGTGGGCGTGATCTTCGGCCCCGTGGTGACGGTGTGGTTCGGCACGCTCGGCGCATTGGGCATCGCGCAGCTGATCAAGAGCCCCGAGGTGCTGATGGCGATGAGTCCGCACTCGGGCCTGATGTTCATGATCCACGAGTGGCACCATGCCTTCCCGCTGCTGGCCTCCGTCTTCCTCGCGGTGACGGGTGGCGAGGCGCTGTATGCGGACCTCGGGCACTTCGGTGTGAAGCCGATCCGCATGGCGTGGTTCACGGTGGTATTCCCCGGGCTCGCGCTGAACTACCTCGGCCAGGCGGCGCTACTGATCGAGGATCCCTCGGCGATCCGCGCGCCGTTCTTCCTGCTGGCACCGGAGGCCCTGCGCTTCCCGCTGACCATCCTCGCGACCTGCGCGGCGGTCATCGCGAGCCAGGCGCTGATCTCCGGCGCGTATTCTCTAACAGGTCAAGCGGTGCAGCTCGGCGTGCTGCCGCGGGTGAAGATCCACTACACCTCCGAGCACTCCGCCGGGCAGATCTATGTGCCGTCCGTCAATCACCTGCTGGCGGTGGCTTGCATTGTGTTAGTCCTGGCATTCAAGACCTCCTCCGCGCTGGAGGCGGCCTATGGCATCGCGATCGCGCTGACGATGACGATCACCTCGATGCTCTTCTACTCCGCGGCGACCTCGGCGTGGCAGTGGAGCAAGGCGAAAGCGGCGGCGCTGACCGTGGTGTTTCTCGCAGTCGACGGTGCCTTCCTCGCGGCGAATACGCACAAGATCATCGAGGGCGGCTGGCTGCCACTGGTGGTGGGCGGCGCGATCTTCTCGCTGATGCTGACGTGGATCTGGGGTCGCGAGCGGCTCTACAAGCGCCTCTCGAAGGAGGCGCTGCCGATCGATGGACTGGTGACTGAGCTGAAGCGGGGCCACATCCACCGCGTCTCCGGCACCGCGGTGTACATGAGCGGCCGCGGCAATACGGTGCCCACCGCCCTGCTCCACAACCTCAAGCACAACCAAGTGCTGCACGAGCGGGTGGTGCTGCTGCACGTGGCGACGCTGGACCAACCGCACGCCATCCCGGGCGAAGCGATCGAGCACAGCGACCTCGGCGAGGGCGTCCATCGCGTGGACCTCAGCTTCGGCTTCGCGGACACGCCGGATGTGCCGGAGGCCTTGAAGGCGGGCCTGCCGGAAGAGGTCAAGTTCCACCCGGGCAAGGCGACCTACGTGCTCGGCCGGGAGACCTATGGCGTGGGAAGCAAGGCCGGCGCGCTGGAGCGGCTACGTCTCGCGATCTTCGCGGCGATGGCCCGGAATGCCTCGCCCGCCACCGCATACTTCCGCCTGCCACCCGGCCGCGTGGTGGAGCTCGGGGCGCAGATCACGCTGTGAGGCGGGATCCCATCGTGAAAATGATGCGGGCCTGAATGCCACGGGATTTCGCCCGCCATCGGAGCGTTGTGGCACACTGGTAACGCGGAATTTATTCCGCCTGATCGGTCTTGCTCAGGAAGCCGCCCGGGAGCCTGCGACGGCTGGAGCGGCTTCACGCCGAATTGACGCGGCACGGGGCATCGGCCACGATTCATCAGACATCATGAGCGGGGCGGCCCTCATGACATGCCATCCACTGTCTCCTCCACGGAAAAAATGAAACACCTGCTACTGCCAATACTCGCCGCTCTCACGATGAATGCCCGTGCCGGTCTGGAAGAAGGAATCAGCGCCTACAACAAGGGCGACTACGACACGGCCCGCAAGGAGTTCACCGCAGCCGCGGATGCCAAGGACCCAATGGGGATGCATTTGCTCGCCTCGCTCTACTACCAGGGCCATGGCGTGGAGAAGGACCTGGTCCGTGCCGTGGCGCTTTTCGAAGCCGCCGCCGCGAAGGGCTATCGGGCATCGCAGGCAAATCTCGGCCTGATGTATCAGAAGGGAGACGGCGTGAAGAAGGACATCACAAAGGCGATCTCCTACTACGCGGCGGCCGGCAAGCAGGGCGACCTGCAGTCCGCCTTCAACCTCGGCCAGATCTATCGGAAGGGCGATGGCGTCGAGAAGGATCCGGCCAAGGCCGCCGCCTATTACAAGTTCGCGGCAGAGCGCGGCGACCTCACGGCGATGAATGAATACGGCCTGCTCTTCGCGCAGGGTGAGGGTGTGGGGGTGGACTACGTCGAGGCCTACGGCTGGATTTCCCTGACTGCCAAGGCAGGCAACGAACAAGCGGCCAAGAACCTCGCGCAGCTCAAGCAGATCCTGGGCGGCAAGCTCGGCCAAGCTGACAAGCGCGCCGCGGAAATCGAGGCCGGGATCAAGCGTCAGCTCGCGAAGGACGCAGAGAAAGCCACGAGCCCTCCGAAGGCGAAGTGATCAACCGGACTTCTCCGGGAGCGACACCATGATTCCCCTCGACGATCCCCTCTGGAGCGAACTCCGCTGCCACTGCATCACCGGGCGCGAGTTCGCGGACATCCTGGAAGGCTGCTACGCCGGGAAGATCCCGATGCTCGAAGAGCTCTATGAGGATCTGCTGGAGTGCATTTGCGGGGGCGATGTTTATGATTCGAGTTTCGCCGCGGCTCCGCATCTGATCCGGCTCTCGTCGGGTTGCAGCCTCCCGGCCGCCGTTACCATGCTCTGTGTCGCGGCACGGGCGATCGCGGAGACGAGCCGAGAGGAAGGCCCGGCGCTGGATCCACGTCTGACCACGCCGCTGAAGGCCGCTGCGTGTGAGGGAGTCACCGAGGCCATGAAGGTGCTGGAGTCCTCCGGACTGGACACCCGCGAACGCGAAGAAATGGAGATCGCGCTGCTCGCATTCTCCGGTGACTTCGAAGGCTTCTGGCAGTCGCGGAACCGGATCGATGAGCAGCTTGAGGCAGAATTTCGCGAGCGAGCGAGGGAGGCCGCAGCGCTCCCCGTCTCGCGCCCGGAGTTGACGGTGGTTTGGGATCAAGAGCTCCCTTCCTCGCAAACTTCCAACGGGAGATAGGGCCCGCCAGAACCCGAGCTTCCATCGCGCCCCGGCCTCGGCTATACGCTTGGCTACCCGAACATGAAAACTCTGCTGTTCCTCGCCACCCTCGCCTTCTGCCTGCCCGGTCACTCGCTCGAGCGCGACATCGGCGTCATCGTCAGCACGGAGAAAGCGCCGCCGGAGAAGCCCGATATCACCGTGAGCTATGTCTACGATGGCAAGGGGCAGCTCTTCCTGACGCTCGGGAATATCGCGATGAATTCCGGCGCCCGCGGAGTGGCGGGCTCGCTCGCCCTCCACAAGGCCGCGATCATCATCAGCCCGAAGGAGCGCTACGACACCACCGGACCGGTCGAGGGCGTGAGCTGGTCTTACACGATCCGCTACGTGATCCCGAATGTGAAGCCGGGCGTCTATACGCTGGTCCATGACGACACGGCAGCGGAGGGGCAGGATCGCGTGACGCGCACCGTGCTGGATCTAACAAAAGCGACGAAGGCCACCACCACCGTGACCTTCAAGGACACGGCGACGGACGCGAAGCCGAAAGCCGCGGAACCGGTCGCACCACCGCCCTTCATCAAGCCCGAGGTGGAAACCCCGGCGGAGGGCGGGAAGAAGGCGGCGGAGTGAAGCGGGGCTTTCCTTCGGCGAGCTTTGAACCAACTGAGTGACTTCTTTCATCCACAACGGCCGGCCCCACGACCGCGGCGCAGACGCCCTCGGACTGCTGCGGTCATCCGCAGCTTTTGAGTGAAGGGTAGAGCCGGCAGACCTTCCGCGTGGAAGCGATCCCGAAAGCTCGCATTGCACTTCAAGACGAGGCTGGTCGCCAGTCGTTGGGAAGGCGCAGACGGATCGCGTATCGGGTTCCGGCGGAATGAAGGCAGCCGACAGGATCGCTCCATTCCAAGTGATCAGCCAGCCGTCCCCTGCACTCGAAAGCTGCGGACAACCGCAGCAGTCCAAGGGCCTGCGGCTTCATCCAGCGGAGCCGCGAGGTTTGGATCCACCATCCACCATCCACCATCCACCATCCACCATTCCCCTTGGCGACCTTGGCGTGGTGGCGGTTCAACACCTCTCCCCATTCCCGACCTCCGCATTCCTCTGTGACCTCTGCGACTCCGCGGTTGATTCCAGCGATGGAAAACGTGCTTAATCTTGCGAGATCCATGAACGACGCCGAAAACGAAAACCAAGATCCGATCCGCAAGCACAGCGAACGCCTCCTGCAGCTCATCAAGGACAAGACGGGCGCGGAGCTGGAGTACACGATGCTCTCACTCCTCCACCTGGACAAGATCCTGGAGCATCTCTTCGGCAAGGGCATGAGCCACCTCCCGCAGGAAGGGATGGAGGACCTGAAGAAAATGCTGCGGATCCAGATCGCCTGCTACTACGGCGAGTGCATCCGCGAGACCTTCTCCGGAGTGTGGACCCGTGACGAGAATCTCGGCCTCAGCCTCAGGGAAATCGCGAACATGGACATCGCCATCTTCCCGCTCAATACTGCCAACGATCGGCTGGAGGGAGAGGACATGAAGCTTTTCATCTCGGCGCAATTCGTCTGCAGTGAGGTCTTCAAGCAGATGCGGGAGAAGGTCTATGCGGAGGCGCCGGTGCCGAAGCCTGCGGGCGCAATGCCGCCGCCGCTGCCACCGCAGTGAGCGGGGTGAATGGTATCCTTCCTCCACAACGGTCGGCCGCATGACCGCGGCGCAGCCGCCCTCGGACTGCTGCGATCTTTTCGCAGCTTTTGAGTGCAGGGTGGAGATGGCCTCTCAGGTGGGACTGAACCGGGCTTCCCGGATCGCTGCCGCCGGCCGAGAACGAGCCGCCGTCCCCTGCACTCGAAAGCTGCGGACAACCGCAGCAGTCCAAGGGCCTGCGGCTTCATCCGGCGGCCCGCGACGTTTGATCCTCCACCCGCTATCCACGATTCCTCTTGGCGACCTTGGCGTCTTGGCGGTTCAACCTCTTCTCCTGACCTCCGATTCCCCCAGAAAATCCGCGCCCTCCCGGGAACACCCGCGCCGCTCGCGAAATCCTTTCCGCAGGGTAGATTCTCTCGACCACCTTCGTTTTCGCTTACGCTCCGGAATCGCGATCTCATCCGCCCTCCGCCCTCCGCCCTCCGCCCTCCGCCCTCCGCCCTCCGCCCTCCGCCCTCCGACCTCCGACCTCCGACCTCCGACCTCCGACCTCCGACCTCCCACCATGACCCGCCGGGAAAAAGACCAGCAGATCGACGCCGCGGTGCGCGCCCACCACTCCGGCCTGCGCTATTTCATCCGCTCGCTCGGCGTGAATGAGGGATGGGTGGACGATCTGGCGCAGGAGACCTTCGTCATCGCCCACCGGAAGTGGGAGGAGCTGGATCACCCCGACAATGCGCCGGGCTGGTTCCGCACGATCGCGCGGAATCTGGTGATGAATGAGCTGACCAAGACCGGCCGCCGCCAGCGCCTGCTGGATGAAAAGATCACCGGCCTGCTGCTCGCCGCCGAGCCCACCGCCCCGGCCCCCGGCGTGCTGCAGGATGCCGAAATCCGCCACGAGGCGTTGCGCGCGTGCCTGGCCGGCCTCCCGGACAATGTCCGCAAGGTGATCCATGCCCGCTACTACGATGACCGGAATTCCAGCGACATCGGCGACGAGCTTTCCATGAATCCCGCCTCGGTCCGCAAGCTCCTCTTCCACGCCCGCAAGGCGCTGGCCGATTGCCTCGTCGCAAAACAAATCAACGCCTGACCTGCCCTCCCATGAACTCCACGCAAGCCGGCAACGATAACGACCAAGCCAACGACCCCGGCAGCACCGACTTCGATCTACTGTGCGCGCAGTACTTGGACGGCACGCTGGCGGAGGTCGAGCGCGATCGTCTCGCGGAGTTGTTAGATTCGGATCCGGCGGCGGTCGCGGCGCTGCGTTCGCAGTTGCTCGTGTCCGGCGCGCTGGCCCGGCTGCGGCCGGAGCGAAGCGACGAGACATTCCTTCGCAGTGTGCTCCCGCATCTGGGCACGGTGGCCGATGAGGCGGAAGATGCTTTCCCAGATCGCGTGCGGAAAACGATTCGCCTCGAGCGTTGGCGGCGCATCGGCCTCGCTGCCGCGGCGGTTGTCGCGCTGGCCGGCGGCCTGGTGTATTACCTCCAGCCGCAGGGCGCGGTGGTGGCAACGAGCTTCGATGGCGATGAGCCATCCCGCCCGGTGCGCACGGGGGAAAAGCTGGTCTTCTCCACGGGCATCACGCGGATGGAATTCACGAATGGCGCGGTGGTCGCGATCGAGGCACCGGCCACGCTCACGATCCGCTCGGCGAATGAGGTGGTGCTCGACCGCGGCCGGCTGAATGCCTGGTGCCCGGAGACCGCACACGGCTTCCGCGTGGTCACGGCCTCGGCCACGCTCAAGGATCTGGGCACCTCCTTCGGCGTGTCCGCCGCGGCAGATGGCAGCGCAGACTTCATGGTGCTGGATGGGAAGGTGGAGGTGAAGAAGGACAACGAAACGCGACTCATCGAGCGCGGCGCGGCGCTGCGGGCAAGGCGTGGCACGCGGCTCAGCGATGTCGCCTTCGAGCCCTCGGCCTACCACCGCACGTGGCCGGTGGCATCCGGCATTCGCTCGACGCGCGGCGAGGTCGTCCCCGCCCCGCCCGGCACCCCGGAGTCGCTCGCGGCACTGGAGAATGACGCACAGATCCTGGTCATCCCCGAGCGCCGTGACTTCAAGCCCGCCGCACCGATCCGCGCCGACATCATCTCGCCCGGCACCTACGAGGGGCCGAACCTCATCGCGCGCGAAGAACTCACGCCGATCGAGGGCACGCGGGTCCGCAGCTACCTGCTCCGCTACAATCCCGTGGGCCAGCTCAAGGCCGCCGGCACGAAGCGCTTCCACGGCTCCGTCACCTTCGACCGGCCCGTGCTCGCCATCATCACCGCCAGCCGCAAGCTCAACCGCACGGATTCCTTCCTCACCAAGACTCCCCTTCCAAAGCTGAATGCGCAGGACACCGAGCTCCGCGGCCTGGAACGCCAACCGCTGCCACCCTCCGATCGCGTCGAGCTATCCCAGGACCGCCGCACCATCACCGTGACCTTCTTCGCCGACCAGTCGATCGACGAGATCCGCGCCGTCACGGAGGATTGAGTATTGGGGATTGAATATTGAAGATTGGAAGAGAGGGTGGCGCGGATCTGTTAGAGAAGCGGATGCCTTTGGTTCCTTGGAACGTTGCGGGTCCATCATGCACTGGGAACGCGGAATTTATTCCGCCTGGCCTGCCCTCCGTAGCCTTGGCGAAGGAGGTGACGAAGGAGGGACGGTAGGTTCGCCGGACTATCCAGGCAAAATGAATCCCGCGCTCCCAGTAAGCCGCGATGGCTCGCCTCGGATGTAGCGGAAAGGCTGCGCCGTTCCGGCTGGGGACGGTCCGCATTGGCCTGGCGGTTCCCTTCTGCCCATGACGTCCGCACCCCGCCGGAACGGCGAAGTCGTCCCGCTGCGAAAGGCAAGTGCCGTGCCTGCCGTCCGGGATTTCAGACCAGAGAAGCAACATTTCCCCGTCACCGCGAGGCCGAGTTCCCCGTGACCGACCCGTGTGGCAAGCGCTACCGGACGAGCGTTCGCCGGTCCTTGCCCGCCGGAATACTGAGCTCCCTCGAGGAATACCTACCCTCGATGAAGTGGAAACTCACCTTGCTCCAATCATTTCCCCACTCGTAGGGCCGGTGGCCATACTGGAACGAAACTACGGCCAGCTTCTTGCCGTCGTCGTCGGCGGTCTCGTAGAATTGAATACTTCCCAACTCCGGATTCCAGACCTCGGCAAATTGGTCATGGGGCACCTTCAGCGTTTTACCGTCCCATGTCAGACTCACTTCGGTGAGCCCTTTCTCGTCGTGGGACAGCTTCACGGTGAAACCCTCGTCATACTTCAAAGTGACTTCAACGGGTCTTTTCAAGATGGGTGCCGAGCCAAAAGCAGGCCCAACCCACAAGCCCACGCTTACAAGGATGATGGCGACATGGATTTTCATAAGCATTCACACACTTTCATTGCAGGATCGAGACGCCAGCTCATCTAGCTGGCTTCTCGCCTTCCGCAGGCACAGGGGGCCCGACACTTCCCTTCCTCTTTTCATAGGGTTCCAGGATCTCCGCCCGCTGCGCGGCATCCTTGAATCCAACCTTCTCCTCCTTCGCGATGCACCAGTCGAGGAACCGGCGATCGATCTCCGCCCGCGATAGCGACGACACCGACTCCACCCATTTCGCCTCGCCGCCGTGCTCCTCGATGTAGTCCGAGAAATGAGGCGGGAGCGCATCCGTTCCGCCCGGAGCCTCCCGCAGCTTGTAGCCGCCGACCCAGCTCATCTCATTGCAGAGAATCTCATAAACCGCATCGCCGACGTCGCAATTCGTCCAGCCGCTGCGGGTCGGCGAGCCATGCGGGCCGATCTCGCTGTAGCTGTATCGGTCGTCGTAGCGGTGCTTCAGCAGATGAGGATACTCCTTCGGAGAAATCTCCTTCAGCTTTTGGAACGCGGCCTCGACTTCATCCGTCGCACAACGCCCGGAGCGATTGAGCCACTCCGCTCCGCCAAGGAACGATGATAGCGGATCCCGACCTCCCGTCGGGATCGGCGCGGGCCGCTTCGACACCAGGCCGAGGACCAGCGCATCCACCGCCGGCGACCCGGACTCCTCGACCACAGTGCTTGCCTCAGGCCCGGCAAGGAGCAGCGGACAAAGCGCGATCGTCCACGCCGCCAGGGTCATCGATCTCATTCGCATTGGAATCATGGAGTCTATCCCTCCCCCAGCGGAGAGCGCGAGCCCGGATTCAGGCGGAGTTCTCACTCCGGAAAGCCTCCTCGCACCTATCGCTCCACCACGACCATTCTGTTAGATCACCTGGCGAATCGTGCCGTGACTTCTCCACGCACCCCTGGATCTTCGATTTTCTCGGCCAGCTTGAGGACCTCTTCGCGGGAGCTGGCGGGTGCGCTCTTCAGAAAGGCGGCGAGCACTTCATCCGACCCGCTTTCCTCGCCGTATTGCAAGGCGAAGCGAGACATCCCGGCGAAGTCGTGCCACTCCACCATCTGCGCGAGCATGGTGCCCGTGAGGAGGCTGGCATCCTGCGGGGCTTGCTGGAGGATCCATTCGCGCGCTTCCTGCGGGGTGGTGGTGAGTGCAGCGCTCTCCGTGATGCGGACTCGCAGGGCCTCGGTTACTCTCCGCTCTACGTTCTCGGGCAACTCAACTCAAGACTTATACGATCGATTTGGATCGACAAGTTCAATGATCGTCGGCGCACATTTCCTAAAATCAAAGGAACCTATTTACTTCAACTTCCGATCCGTGCCCTCAATCTCAAGAAACCCGATGACAAAAAGCAACACGCTCGAATGGTTCAACTCGTCGAAGCAATGCTCGCCACCCAGCAGCAACTCACGACCGCGGCCAATGAGAACGACCGCAGCTACTACGAGACAAAAGCCGCTGGTCTCGATTTACAGATCAATGAACTCACCTACGACCTCTACGGCCTCACGCACGAGGAAAGAGCTCTTGTCCAAATCAGCTAATCGCTCGCCCCTCCCACTCCATTCTTAATTCCGCGGCACGATCATTGATGCCGCTTTTTCCTGTATCAGCTTCTTCTCTGGTGACCGCCGGTACCGCTTCGAAGATTTTCCTCGGCAACGTGGTTTTACCATCGAGGCTTGGTGGTGGATTCGGGATTGGGGAGGCACTGAAGCACGAGGAGGTGCCGCAAGGTGGCATGGCTGATGCAGGCGCAGAATCTCCGAGGGCTGGGAGAGCTGCTCCGGCCGCACTCGGAGAGTGCAGCCTACTTGCGGGGATGAGGCCGGGCGCGGGTCCAGACGCGCTTGCAATCCCGCCGGGGTGTCTCAACAGTCGCGCAGGCATCCGCAGGCGCACGAGTTACGAGTTAACTCCCCCACGCCGTCTCCAGCTCCATTTCATTTCCCCCGCCCTCCTTCCGCCCCCCGTTCCATTTCATCCTCCGCCCCCCGCCCTTCCGTGACCTCACGACGACTCCGCCGCACCTTCCGCCACTGGCCCCTCCTCCTCACCTCGATGGCCCTCGCCATCGCGGGCGCAACAAGCAGCACCGCCAGCGCCCAGGAACAAACCGCACGGCTGGTGAAGGACGCGAACCGCACGACGGTCCCCTATGGCGGGGGCATCGGCTGGGTGTTGCCGCTGGGCGAAAAGCGCGTGGTCTTTGCGAGGGATACTTATGCGCATGGTTACGAGCTGTGGACCAGCAATGGCACGCCCGGCAGCACCCGCCTCCTGAAGGACCTGATGCCGGGACCGGGCGGATCCGCCCTCTACGACCCGATGGCCTTTGGCGAGGGTGCCAGCGCGAAGGTGGCATTCGTTTTCAGCCGGCCGGGGATCAGCAACGAGGTATGGGTCACGGACGGGACGGAGGCAGGCACGGTGGCCGTCGCCGAACTCGATCCAGGCCCCTACTCGACCACCACCCTGATGCCGGGCCCGTCGGGCGGCTTCTTCTTCCTCAATCACGGCGAGGGCGAGGAGTTTCCCCAGGAGCTTCATTTCAGCGATGGCACGGCCGCAGGGACGGGCCCGCTGAATCCCACCGAGAACGGAGAGCCGGTGTCGCTCTCGAATGCCCACAGCTATCTCATCAGCGGACGATGGTGCTACTTCACCGCCAATCGCAACCAGATCTGGCGCAGCGATGGCACGGCGACGGGCACCACGAAAGTGACGGAGATCCCGCTCGCGAAGTATGGCTCGCTGAGCCCGGCCCTGGTGACGGGCGAGCGCCTGATCCTGTCGGTGTCGAATCTGGCGACCGATTTGAGCGAGCTGTGGACTTGCAACGCCGAGGGTACCGGGATCAGGCGGATCCTCGCCGCGCCAGCAGGGGCAGAGTGGTGGAGGATCACCGACCTCATCCCATCGGGCGACCGACTGCTCTTCACCGTATGGGATGAGATCTACAACTATCAGCTGTGGGTGAGCGATGGAACGGAAGCGGGCACGCACGAGATCGAGCTGCCCCGTGAGGACGGGCATGTGACGAGGCAGCTCACCTTCGCCCGATGGCACGGCGCGGTCTATGTGCTGGCCGAGTACTGGGATGATATCGACGCGGACTACATACTCTTCCGCACGGATGGCACGGCGGCGGGGACGAGGCGGCTGCGCACATTCAGCCATGACGCGAGATTGTATCCGGACGCGGAGTGGCGGGAAGATGAGCCCTTCTTCTACTTCCGCGTCGCCTCCGCAAACGGCGAGTGGACCCTCTGGCGGACTGCGGGCGATGCCGCGAGCACGGTCCCCGCGAAGGGGCTGGCGTCCAATCATTACCTGCGGATCGAGTATCCCGCCATCGCCGCCACGAAGTCCGGGAAGTTCTTCGCCGCTGGCAACGCGCTGTGGTTCCAGCGTGGCAAGAAGGGCGGCGCGGTTCGCCTGACCCGGCCGGAGAAATGGACTGCCTCGGGTGCTGCCACCTTCAATTCGGGCATCCTGCCGGTTGGAGAGGAGTCCTCGTATGAAATGTTAGACGGGAAGCTGCTCGCCTTCGTCGATACCGGCAGTGGCCACGAGCTGTGGCGGATGAATCCGGATGGCCGCGGCCACGGCACGCGGGCGATCTGGAAGACCCCGGCACCGCTGCAGGAATACGGCGCGGTCGCCTTCCGCGGCACCACCGCCAGCGGCGCCATCTTCATCTATACCGATGGCAAGATTCCACCGCAGCTATGGGTGACGAATGGGACGCCGCGCGGCACCCGGCTGTTAGTCGACCACGGCGCGACACCGGGCTGGCGCTATCCCTATGAATTCGTCAGCGCGGGCGGCGTGCTGTTTTACTCGCTGCGGGATGGCACCGGGTCGCCAGCCACCCTGTGGAAGACGGATGGCACGCCGGCGGGAACGAAGAACGTGGTCGCCGCCGATGGCCGCACGCCAGGCCCGGACTACCCGGAGATGGTGGCCTTCCAGGATGGTGTCGCGTTCTTGTCGTGGGACTGGGACGGCAGGAGGACGCTATGGCGCAGCGACGGAACGCCCGCCGGCACGGTGCCGCTGAAGGACTCATGGGCGGGCGGATCTCCCATGGGGCTCGCCGCTGTGGACGGGAAGCTGATCTTTTCCGTGGAGATTTCCCGCACCCAGGTGCTGTGGCAAAGCGATGGCACCGCCGCTGGCACTATCGCCGTGGACCCTGCCGTGAAGTTCACCTCGGGAGGCATGTCGTTGGCGTTCGATGTCGGCGGCGTGGCGCTCTTCAGAGGGCGGCAAGGGCAGAGCAGCAACGAAGACCGTTGGTGGCGCCACGATGCCACCGGCACCCGCCGCGTGGAGAACTTCGTGACCGGCCAGCACTTCTCCGACACTTCGCACCCGTGGAAGACCCAGCACGCGGTGGCCGGCGCGCACTTGTTCTACCGCGCCACCACGCCCAACGGCACCACGCTATGGGTCACCGATGGCACCTCCGACGGCACCCGCCCCGTGGTCGAGCCGGATGCCGGCTCATTCTCCTATCCCACCCAACTGCTCGCCGTCGGCGACGTCGTCTACTTCTCCGCCTACGACCAGGACCACGGCAACGAGCTCTGGCGCAGCGATGGCACCGCCGCCGGCACCGTGCTCGTCGCTGACATCGACCCCGGCCCCGCCGACTCCGACCCGCGCGGCCTCAAGGTAATGGGCGGCAAGCTCTACTTCACCGCCCATCGCCGCGACGTCGGCCGGGAGATCTTCGTGGTGGATCTGCCAGCGCGGTGAAGGGCTTCTTAGCGTAGGCGCGGTGGTGACACCGCGGAACGGTCCCCGTGGCCCGCCTCACCCTCGTGACACGCCTTGCCCTGCCTTCCCGTAGGCGCGGTGGTGACACCGCGGAGTGGTCCCCGTGGCCCGCCTCACCCTCGCTCCCCACGATCCCACCAGCCTCTCGCAAAAGCCCCACGGCAAGAGCTCCGAACAAGCCCTCTTCCCCGGAGGGAAATCAGCCAGTAGCCGGGGGTAAGCGAAGCGCCACCCCCGGATAGAAGGCGTGAGGAAGGGAACCCCGGATGGGGTTCAAGCCGGGCATGAACAACGGACACGTCCCGCATCCTCGCCTTCGTTCCGCTATGGTAGAGATTGTTAGACGCCGCGATATCCCTCCGGCCCGGCTGAGATCCCCTCCCGCATTCCTTTCGCCTCCCATTGCGTCCGGTGGTCGTCGCCGCTACCCGACTGCGACCACCGGCTACTCGCTGGGATCCCTCCGGGATCGCCGAGAGCACGGTCACAGTGCCGAAGGCAACAGCACCCCCGCGCTCTAACAAAGTCGGGCATATCGATCCCTTCAATGGCGGCAGTTCATCCCAAGGACCCCATCCACCCCGGCCTCCATCTTCTCAATCTGCGTTCATCTGCGTCATCTGTGGTTGATGCCTTCCGCCTTTCGGACACGTCGAAGCGACTGGAATATTCCACCACAGATTTCGTGGATCGAGCAGACGTGCACCGACCTTTCCGGAAGCCGCGGGCGTGGCCACCCAGCCCCGGTCCGAGCCGCCAAAGTGAGTTCCGCTAACATGCACTGCCGTAGCCTGCCAGCGCGGGCCGGCAGTGATTACGAACCGGGCCTGACGATATAATTGTCCCGGCCCGCTTCCCCTGCTCTCCTCCGTGCGATGAGCGATCCCCTCCCCGCCCCAGATGACCTCCTCTCTGCCGAGGAGCAGCCCCCCGCCCGCGCGGGAAATCCCACCAGGCTCGACTCGGTGGAGCAACTGAGCCGCATCGTCGTGAATTTCGGCAAGCTCTTCCTGCTGATCGCCATCGGCGCCCTCAGCCTGTGGCTCAAGATGATGCTCGATAAGCGCGAGGAGCGGCGCCAGCAGGACCTCGCGCGCACGGAACTCAGCAAGCCGTGGATGGATGAGGCGCTGAAGGTGCTGCGCGAGCGCGCCACCCCGGGCCAGGCACCCGGCGTCGCGAATCCCCTGCTCGACTGGGCCGTCGAGGTCTTCGCCTACTCCTCGCCCGTCAACGTGGACGATGATCTGAAGCGGGAGCTGAAAAGCGGGGCCTTCCAATTCGACCACATGGGCACGGCCTACAAGAGTCACCAGTGGCGACTCACGCTTGGCTCAAAGGAAGGCGAGGGCATCACCAAGCTCCTCCCCGGCGTCCAGACGATCGCGCTTCACTCGCCCGCCGAGCTGAAGGAGAAGGATCTGGATACCCTCTATCTCGACTTCCGGTCCGCCGACCGCGAGGTGGACTCGCTTTTCGAATTCATCGACATCTTCGAGTCGAAGCAACTCTCGGCCCGCGGGGGCGAGACCGTCCGCGGCGACATCCTCATCCGCTACAAGCTGCGGAATCCCGCCGCGGCCGTGGCGGACTTCAAGCTCATCGCCAACGCCACCTTCGAAGTTCCGACCGAACCGATCTTCGCCCGGGCCGATCCAAGCGATCCCACCAAGAAACAGTACGTCACTTCACAAGGAAAGACCCTCGGCTCGGGATATGGGTATGATAGCTACGGCTACTACGACTACGAATACGTCGACCCGAATGAAACCGCCCAGCAAAAGGCCGCGCGACTGAAGAAGGAAGAGGACGAGCGAAAGAAAGCCTTCGACAATCGCTGGGCTCCGGAAGCCGTCGAGTGACCCAGCGCTGGGAGCGCGGAGCCTCCGGCCCGCAGAAGGAAGATGACGGCCGTGATGTCGATGCGGGCATAAACGGGCAAGCGGACCAGTCAGGAACTAATGCCGTCCAGCGGCTCCGCGATCCCAGCGGCCAGGCGTCTCATCCGCCGCCCGCGCCAGATGAGAAAAGCGGACCACGGGACGAGGAAGCACAGAATGAGCAACCAGTGAGGCACGACGATCCCATTGGCAGTGATTTGCTCCCAGCGCTCGCGATAGAGCGGGCTGCCGCCGGTGCCGTGGACATTCACGATTTCCACCTCGCGGCCGGTGCCGCCGGTCGATCGATCATCGAGGAAGATGCCGACCTCGCCTTCGAATTGCATCACGCCCCACCAAGTCGACGAGCTCCGCACCCACAGCCCCTTCGCCGTGTCCATCGAGACGATCCACGAGCACGCGAGAAAGCCCAGCGCGAGCAGGCCGAAGCCGAACGATCTCCAACGGTAGAAGGGACGCGGATGCACCGGCCACAGTCCAACAGGAAGCCGCGCGAGGATTCAAGAGCGGGAGATGGGAATTGGATGGACGAACGAAGAGGATGGACAACGAAACCAGCGAAACGGAGGAAAGGAACGAAACGAGCGAAAGGAATGTGCAGCCACCTGCTCTGGCGGCCACGCCCGATGGAAGCCGAAGGCCCTCGGACTGCTGCGGTCATCCGCAGCTCTCGAATGAAGGGTGAGGTGCGCTGCTCTGGTGGGACGAGGCGATCCCGGAGGCCCGGCTCAGTGCACCTGATAAGCCAGCTCCACCCTTCACTCAAAAGCTGCGGATAACCGCAGCAGTCCGAGGGCGGCTGCGCCGCGGCAATGGGGCGGATCTGTTAAAAAATTTGGCCCGCCGCACACGGAGTGTGCGGACCACCTCCAAGCACGCACCACCTCCCCTCTAACTCCCACACCCAACCCCACCTACTCCCGGATGATCCGCACAAACACCCGCGGCAAGCCATTCGGCAGCTCGATCGTCTCGGTGAAGCCCGTGGCGGTGCCCAGGTCCTGGACCAGCTCACCCGTGAAGTCCAGATCCTCGCTGAGCTGCGCGGAGTAGCTGATGCCGGGATGGCTGGCAAAGGTGACAAAAACCGCGGGGCCAATCTTCTCGATCTTCACGATGCGGAGCAGCGAGGCGATGTCGCGCGGGCCCGTGCCTTCGAGAGGCCGACGGCGGCCCCCGCCGGCACGCGGAGGATG
Source organism: Luteolibacter arcticus (assembly GCF_025950235.1). Classification (NCBI taxonomy): domain Bacteria; kingdom Pseudomonadati; phylum Verrucomicrobiota; class Verrucomicrobiia; order Verrucomicrobiales; family Verrucomicrobiaceae; genus Neoluteolibacter; species Neoluteolibacter arcticus. Next base: position 44,039 of record NZ_JAPDDT010000023.1, read on the forward strand.
CGCGAGGCATGGTTCCCCGAGATCGTCAGCAGCCCCGGCAGCCGATGATCTCGGCACGAGCCGCACCTCACTGCAACGCGGCGAGAAGAGAGCTCGCGCGGGAAATGAAGCGAGGGGACATGGCGACCTTGGGGAGGCGACGGAAGAAGGGCAGGAGGCAAAACAACCCCTTGCGCACGGCTTCACCCGGTTCTCATCACCATGGCCATATCATGGAAAGCCCACAAGTTGGATTCACCCCACGCCACCTGCGCCGCTTGCTGAAACTGGGAGCGCGGAATTCATTCCGCCCGCGCTACTCATGACGGCGACTTGAAGAAGATGGACAACCAAACCAGCGAAACGAACGAAAGGAGATGCAATGATGACCGGCCTCTTAAATTTCGCCCATTTCCCTCGTTTCGTTGTCCTCGTCCTTCGTCGGATTCTCACTCTCCCCGCATCACTCCCCTGCCTGCTTCCGCACCGCCGCCGAAATCTCCGCAAGCCGCACCAGCGCCTCCGCGATCGCATACATCAATGCAGACCAAAACAAGCAACCGATCCCACTGCCCAGCGCCATGAAAAACGAATCCGCCCGCCCGATCAAGACCGACAGGACCGCCGCGCCAAGTCCAATGACCCCCAGCACTAACAGCAACAACCCGATGACCCGGAAAACCGGTGCCGCGGAACGATTCGTCGTGCCCGTGGCGGCCGCACCGACATTCTTGGTGCCGCCAGAAGGAGTTTGCACATAACCACGCTTGAGAGCTTTTCCAGGAGGGTTCATAGGAGAGGACCCTTCGCCTATCATCTCCCACCCCATCTGTCATCCCGAAAGCGGAGGCTTGGGTTCGATAGAAATCCGATTTCTGGAATGCTATCGAACGTGCGACAACGTCAGCCCTTCCGCGCCCGCCCGAGCCAACGCCGCGGCCGTCGATCTGACTACGGAATCCACCTCTCGCAGCTCATCCGGAACTCGAGCCCGAAGTCGAACTGTCGGGCATACACCCGGTTTTCGATCCGCCCGGCCGTGAGGAAGGCGACCATCCGGCCATCGGAAAACCCGGTCACCTCGACCCGCCAACCGACCGGCAAGCCAATGTCCGGATTGCGCACCCACTCGACCCCGTGCCACGCTTCCGCGGCCCGCCAGACCGGTTCGCCAGCACTGTTCACTCGACCACCCTAGCGGGCCGGTCAAGTCGGGCATGTGGGTTGACTTCAAACCGCGAGCAAGATCACGGAATCGGCTTTCGGTCTCTGACCGGGTCGTAGGCAATGAAGCCTTGCTTTCCGGTGAGTGGATGGCGGTTGCCCTCCTTATCGTCTGCCTCCCTCTTCTCGCGGAACTTGCGTGCCTCCGGTGCCGGGAAACCTCCCAACTCCTTCCGCACGGCGTCGGGAAGCGACTCGTAAGGTAAAAACGTCAGCCCTCCATATTGGAGCAGCGTGAAGGTGGTCTTCGCAGGTGCTTTCCCCTCCTTGTGGCGGATGTAGATCCCGTCCGGGACCTTCTCCAGCACCTGCACATCCACGAAGGTGTAGCGCTCCTTGGTTTCGAGCTTGGGATACTTGGCGATCACCTTTTCGGTAACCTCCGGCTTTTCTGCAGGTGGAGCCGCGGGCTCGGCGAGCAGCGATCCACACAGCAGGAAGGGGAGGAAAAGAAGCGCTTTCATCGGCGACCTCCTACACCCCTGCCCTATCTCTCGCCACTACATTCTTGTGATCAAGCTCCCAAGGCGCGGGGGTGAATCGGCCCGCGATGGCCCTCCTGAGTTCGAGGTCAGGAGTCGGGTCGCCGTGATTCAGGAACCGTGCCCGGGATGGCAGCGAGGTGGTCTTGTCGCCGGACATGCGGCGGCAGGGAGTGCCGTGATCGGTGTGGTAAAGCACCTCCAAAGGCATCTTCCACCAGCATCCATGCCGCCGCAGCGTCTCCATAGCCTTCGCCCGCTCGATGAGATAGGGCGTGTGGGTGCTGAAATCCCGCACGCTCTCGTGCCCGTGGTGGTAGAGAGAAAGGGTCGCCCTCCCCACTCCGCGCCGCCAGCGGTTCGAGCACACCAGGTTGTCGCGGATGTCCCGCACCAGCTCGCCGCCGCGGTAGAGTGCGGTCCGGAAGTCCTCCCATGTCTGGGGCAGCAGCAGGAAGATATCGTCATTGAAAAGCAGCACCTCATCCGCGATCTGGACCGCCTTTGCGAGCGCTTCCGGATAGCCGGGCGCGAGGTGGAAGGTGACCTCCGGGTGATCGTCCAGCCAATCGGGACGGGCATCGCCGAAGACGTGGAAGGGCGGCGGATCGGCCAGGTTCTCCCGCACCGATCGCATGCTGTGCCGGAGTTCATCCCAGCCCGCCGCTTCCTTCTTCCACAGCCAACAGACGGCCCGGTTGCCGGTGCTCTGCTGCTTGGGGAAGGCCTCCGGTGGGGCGGGCAGATACCCGGCGCGGCGGAGCTGGCGGAGCTTCTTGAGCTTGCTGTGGCCCGCCAGATGGTGGAACCACGCGGGCCCGGCGTGCTTCCCGGGAAAGCGGTTCCACTCGGGGCTCAGGTCGTGGACCGGCATCCCGTTCAAGGAGGCCATGGCAAGCCAGGCGTTGAACTGGTGTTGCTCCTGATGCCCGGAAATATAGGGCTCCCGGCAAACTTCCAGCATGGCCGCGGCGGCAGCCCGGTCACACGCCCAGATACCGGCATTCCGGTAGGTCGATGCAAAAGGATCGATGCCCGGGAAGTGATCTGCCATCCACGCCGGCCACGCCCCTGACACATGCTTGTAGGGCGCATCCGGCATCACGTGGAAGCCACCGGCCGCCACGAAATCCAAAGCAGGGGCGGCCGGGTGGACCATCACGTCGGCATCCACGTAGAGCATGAAATCGGCATCGCCCGCGAGGAACTGCCGCAGCATGTCCACCTCGCAAAACTTCGCCTCCGGATAGGCAGGATTCAGCCCGCTCACGTGCAGCGGGTAGCCGTGCCGGCCACACCACGCATCGAGGCTGGCGGCACACTCTGCCATCCATTCGGGGTTGTCATGGCGTAGCGTGTGGACCTCGAGCTTCACCGGATCCGTCGCGGCCGGAAAGTCGGGACGGAAGACCTTGGCGAGATCGAGTCCCTTCTGCGGCTCCGCGAGAAGCTTCGCATTGGCTGCCGCTTCCTCCGCGGCGAAGGGGTTAGGGACACCAGGCACCCCGAGGATGAGTTCGCCGGCGGAAGGATCGCTGGAAGCATCCGCCGCGGCCCGCTCATCAATCAACCGTTTAACCTCACCGCGGACCGCTTCGCGCTTGCCTGGCCGCTCGCGATCGATCTCCCGCCATGCGGCCGGCTGGATGAGGATTCCGAGACGGGCCAGCTTTGCGGACAGCCCGGGGAGATCTTCTAGGGCCCTCATGTCGAGATGGACCGTCCGCGAGGGATTCATCGTGTGGAAGTCCTCGAAGGAATCGCGCATCTCGCGCGCGCGCCGCAGGACCCCACCATGGCACTCCCCGAATGATGGAATCCACAGCGGGTAGGTGTGCACCAGCGACACCTCCTGCTCATCGTCCGGGCTGCGGGACAGGAAGACCAGCCGGCTATCCGGGAAGGCCCGTAGCAGCCAACTCCAGCGCGCAACGGCATCATTCCAGCCATACCGGCCGAAGTAGCTCGAGCGGACTCCGAAGTTCGATACGCCATCTCTCGCCCCAACCCACTGGCGGAGGATGTCCGCAAAGGGCGGTGTCCACACGGCCGGCACCGGCGTGACTCTCCCCCATGCCTCGCCCGCGTGGCCGCTGGCGACGTCGTCAGGAGCCCGCTCGATGGCATACAGCCGCTCCAACAGTTCGAAGCTCTCGCCCGTACAACGGTTGCCGATGCTGCCGTCGATGATCCGGGCCAGCGCGGTTCCACCCGCGCGCGGTTGGGTGATGAGGAAGAAGGGGTTCACACGAATTCTTTCATGGTCTCTTGAATGGCGCGCCGGCCGCGCCCCTGGATCCGCTGGAAAATCAAGATCTCGTAGCGGCGCCACTCCTCCATCGTCTTCACCGATTTCCACGAGTAGGCGGCGAACGGGCACCCTTCGGTTAGATTCTCAAAGGCGTGGATGCCGGGCAGCAGCTTGCCGATTTCCACGTCCTCCGAGTAGTGGTCGCCATCGGGCAGTCGCGCTGCGGCGGCGCGATATTCGGGCAGCAACTCGGTGCGTAGCCCGTAGGCCGCGCCGAACATGAAGCGATCATGCGGCGGGATCCGGTGATGCATCCCCACCGCCGGCTCGGGGCGGCCGGCGAGCCAATCGAGCCCCATCACCAGCGTGTCGCTGTCCACCTTGAGCTGATAGGGATCGCCGTCCGCATTCTCATGCAAGGTGGCGAGGATGCCCTCGATGCAGGCCTTCCCGTTCAAGTTGCCGCGGCGCGGGAAAGTCGTCCTGACTATCCGGCAGCCTTCCACCTCCGGCAGCGGATCGCCCGCATCGATCGCCAGCACCACGTCGACGCCGCAACTCCGGAGTGCCCGGCCTGCGAGTGCCGCCTGCGCGTAGTCCGGCGGCCAGGTGAAGATCGTGGCGGTCATGGCGGTGGAACCACCGTGGTGGAGCAGGTGCTGTGGCAGTAGCGCGGCCACGAACTTGCGAAGGTTTGGGAAAACTCCGTGTCGCAGCATTCGTGCGGCGTCTCATCGTCGCCAGAGTCGCCGATGATCGTAACGGTCAGGCTCGTTGGAAAGCACGCCGGCGGGACCGGGAACCGAAACTGCGCGCCCAATTCATTGATCTGCTGGGTGAGCGGGACAATCACGGTGCCCCCGTCGCAAGTCTGGCCAGCATAAGGCACGCAATTGCCTCCCTGCATGGTTATCTTAGCCATCCACCCGCCGGGACAGCGGTTCTTGATAGATATGATACCGATCTTGACCCGCCACACCGCGTAGACTTCCTTGCCCTCCTTATAGCAATCGGCGCGGTTAAACCATGTTGCAGCAATCTTATATTTGCAGTCCTTGGAATCGCTCGGCGAGGGGTCGATTTCATCTTCGCTTTCGAAGTCGGAGGACCCGAAATCATCATCGTCCGAATCGTCGCCGCTGCCCGGGCTCTCATCGTTGAGGCACTTATACCAGACGTCCACGTGCCCCTCGATCAGTTGCTTGAGATTGGCGATGGTCTTCTTCCCGGCCACCGTGGGAAGGTCCATCTTGGCAATGCAGGTGTGGAGCTCGCCATCGGCCTTGGCTGGCTTTTCATCGCGTTCGTAGATCTCGAGCTTGTGGGTCTCCTCATCCTCGGTCGGAACGAAGGACGCACCCGGGCAGCGGAGCCGGTCGGAAATCAGCCAGATCGAGCAGTCGTCGCGGCCCGCCACGTCGAAAAATGGCGCTGTATCCTGATCGATCGGCGTGTCGAAGATCGTCGGGAAAACGGGCGTCACCTGCAGCCCTGCCAGTTCGTCGCTATCGGCAGGATCCTCCTCGGCGATCCTCAGGAACCGCACCGTGCCAGGGTGAATGAAAAGCCGGTCTGGGTTCTCCCTGCCGAGGTAGGGGGCATACATGCTCCGGGGCGGCACGAAGATCTGCGTCTCCTCCGTCGGCACGGTGAATCCCCCCACGGTATCCCCCTTGCTCCCCGGATCCGCATCCGCGCCGAGTTCGTTGGACGTCCGCTCCTGCTCGCTCATCCACGTCACGCTCCGGCCGCGGAGCAAGCGCCGCAGCTCGAGCATGTCCTGTGCCGCGAGGAACGGCGCCGGGCCCACGCTGATCGTGGTGGCACCGGTGGCGATGTCGAAGCTCACCGAGTGCACCATCGCATTCATGGTCGCCCACTCGCCCTTGCCGCCGGTGATGTTCAGCTTGCAGCCATGGAAGCGATCGCCGCTCACATCCTCCATCACCGTGGTGATGCTGCCCTCGAACTGGTACGCCGACAGGCTGTTGTAGATCGCCGCCGCGATGCCGCTGGGCGCGGCCTCCGGCGCCACCCATTGGGTGATTCCCTTGTAAACCTTCGTGATGGCATTGGTCGCCGTCACCGTCTTGCCCTGCATCGCCTCGATCGGTTCCAGCAGCTTGCGCTCTTCGGCCGTGGCCGTGGCGCTGATCGTGATGCCGAAGTCGATGTGGACCTTCCCCACCTTCCGCCGCATCCAATCCTCGATCGAGCCGGACACCAGCTCCCGCGGAAAGTCCTCCGCATCATCATCCTCTTCCCGCTCGATCCGCGTGGCCCGCGGGTTCACCGGAGGCGGCAAATCCTCGTCGAGCTCGTCCGGGATCAGCGTGTTCGCCGTGTGGAAGGTCGTGAACGCCGCATCCGGGATGTCCTTGATCGGCGGGTATTTCTTCTTCAGCCACTCGCGCACCTCCTCCGCATCGGTCGGGATCGTCCGCGTCTGGATCCGCTGCTTCTGGAACTGCATCTGCCCGCCGGCCAGCTCGATCACGTTCGAGATCACCCGCGGCCCGGTGGCCGGCGCGGGGTAGATGTCCTCGATCCAGTCCCGGAACGTCTGCCCGTCGATGATCGTGGCATTCAGGTAGAGGATCTGCACCGCCTCCGGCTTCAGGTCATCCCGCCGCGTGATGTTGACGCTCTCGGTCTGCCCTTCATCGATGTCGATCGTCCGCGTCGCCATCGAGGCACGCGGCGTGAAATTCAGCGTCGGCGGCGAGGTCGAGTGGTCGATCCACGGCACCCAGTCCGGATGAAACCGCAGCGACAGCCGGATGACCTCGGCACACGTCACATTCCGCACCTCGCTCTGCCATAGCGGCAGCCCAGCCGGGATGCTGCCCATCTGGATCGCCACCCCGTTGTCAGCCGCATAATTCACCGCCTCCGCGATCTGCTCCGCATCGGTGCACTCCGCGCCATTCGACTTCCGCCCGAGGATCGCGATCGGCAACATCACGCTGCTCGACCCCGCCGGCCATTCCTCCTTGTAGATCGTATCTTCGAGGTCCTGCCAGGCATCCACGATATCGATCTCCTGACCCTCGCTCGTCCCCGTCGCCGACGTCGGCAGCGAGTTCACCTTCCCTTGGAAAAACGCCGTGCCGTTCCGCGTCAGCGTCACGGCCGTCCCCCATGGCAGGATCTCCGCCGCATCCATGTCCACCACCCGCCGCAGCGACATGATCGACCGCGTCCCGGTGTTGAAGGTCCCGCCCGCAAACTCCAACCCCAGCGCAGAAAGCGCCGTCCCATTGATTGCCCAGGTCGCGCTCATTTCGATTTGTGGGGGACGTCGCCAGCCGTCGTCGCTTGGCCCTGCAGTTTTCTCACCTCATCCGTCAGCTTGTTCAGGTTGCGCCGCAGGTCCGCATCCTTCTTGCCAAAGTTTTCGTTGAACCGTTCGAGCGCAGCCGCCAGCGCCCCGATGTTCTCCGCCGTGGGATCTTCCCTGACCTTGGCCGATCAGGGGAATCAGCGCACCCACCGCCGCACCCGCCGGCCCGAAGACCAGCATCCCGGCGCCCGCGCCACTGGCTGCCGCGCCCAGCACTGAAACGATCTTCGCGCCCTGCGCGGCGGCCTCCGCCATCTCGGGATTGGTTTCCCTCAGCGCTTCCGACGCATCCTTCAGGCCACCGGCCATCATGCCGAAAACCTCACCCGCCTGGGCGAGCCCTTGCCCGATCAGCAGCGTCCGGAGCTGCTTGCTCTCCTCCGTGAGCTCCCGGGTCCCATCCGTGGTTTCATCGATCGCCTCGACGTTCTTCTTCCGCAGCTCGGCCTCTTGCTTTGCGAGATTCTCGATCACCGCCGCGCGCTCCACGGCCTCATCCGTGGCTTTCTTGCTGGCCTCGGTCGCCTCTTCCACACTGGCTCCCGCTTGCCAGGCAGCATCAAAGGCAGCAACACCCGCAGCCTTCGCCGACTCGGACAGATTCACCTGAGCGGCTGCCTGCTCTTCCAGCGCCTTGGTCTGTTTCTCGATCTCCGTCGTGGCCTTGGCCGCTTCCTCTGCAACCGCCTTCTCGCGCTTTGCGAGTTCATCCAGCACCGCAACGTAATAAGGCTCCGGGGTATCGGCACCAGTGGGCGCGTAGTCCTTCTTGTAGTCCTGCAGGTCCTGCGTGGAAACCTGGGAAAAATCACGACCCGCCTCCGCCGCACCCTCCGCCGCCGCCTTCACCCCCTCCAGCGCCTTCTTCGCCTCATCCGCCCCCGCCGTATCCGCGGAGATGCCGATCCTCACTTCCTTGTCGTTTCCGGATGCCATGGGTTCGTCAGTTCGTGCTCGCCGGGTCGATCAGTCGATCAGTCGAAAAGGCGATAGGTCACCTGCCCGCCATCCAGGCGGACGTCGCCTGTCGCCGTGCCAGTGCCTAACAGCCGATACGTGTAATAGTTCTCCGCCTGGCTGGTCTGGAAGGACTGCACCAGCCGGGTGCCCCCGGAGTTGAACACGCAGTTGATACGGTTGGTCATGCCGATCGCGGCGAAGTACTGCGTGCCGGTGCCGGCGGTGAGATCCCTCGCAGTCCCCGCCCATGCGTTCGCCTCGGTGGTGGCAGCCTTGAACACGGTCCCCGAAACCCGGATCGCGTAATAAGTGCCGTTCGCCAGGTTCGTGGGTGCCGCTCCGCCGGTGGCCACTTGGAAGAGATCGCCGGTCTGCAAGCCATGGGCCGCGCTGGTGGTGATTTCCTCGGTGCTGCCATTCACGCTGTAGGTCAGCCCACCCGCGACGGTGCCCCACACGTAAACGCTATTCCCTCCCGCCGCGGTGATATCCACATCGGTATCGGCCAGCGCATTGCTCAAGCTGCTCGCCACGCGGAAGGTCGTCGCGCTGTCCACGATCGCCCAATAGGAGCCGTGGGCCAGACCTGTCGGGGCCGTGCCATTCATCATCAGCGCGATGGCCTGACCGGTCTGTAGCCCATGCGGTCGCACGGTGGTCAGCCGATCGGTTCCAGCATCCACCGTGCACAGCTTGAAGGTCGCCAGCGTGTCGTTCACGCGGATCATCTCCAGTCGCCAAGAAGTCCCGTTCTCGGTCAGGTCACCGCTATCGAAGATCGCGAAATACGGATGCCCGTTGAGCTTGATCCTCTTCGTATTTCCGTTGGCGGCAAAGCGGCCGGTCATCACCAGCGAATCACTCGAGCGCCGGCCGAAGTAGGTCGCATGCGCCGGTACTTCGCCCATGTTCATGTCCGTCGCCGACACGCTCGGGTCGAAGAGACCGGTTGGCACCACGTTGTCCGACATCACTCCGTTGAAGTCGATGTTAGGCAGCACCGAGCTGCGCACGTGTCCACCGATGAAGGCGTCGCCCTTCACTTGGAAAGGATAAGCGCTGCCCGGATCCATGCCGGGGAAAGACTTCCCGAATGGAAGGACCTTCAGGAAGCCTAGCTCCGGCCGGGCCGCGTGGGTGATCGAGTTCGCAGGGGCTACCGGGGATTCCTCGAGGTCGAGCTTGTCGCCCATGGCCCAGATGCGATGGACCAGGCTTGTGGTCCGGCTGCGGGTTAGCTCGGAAGTCGTGTTCGTCGTGTAGCTGTCGCCGCCCCACTCATACCAGAAGTGCGTTGTTGGACCCACACAGTTGGAGATCCCCGGTGCCGTGAACTTCACCGTCCCCACGCCTTTGAGCGTGATCGAAAGCTCATCGCCGACAACGTCTAGCAGGATCGTATAGCGGCCGCCCGGGCGCACGCCGGTAAAGCCAGGGGCAAACTTATAGACACCCCCTTCAAGAGTTCGGTTGATGCACGTGATGCCCGCTCCCGGATAGAAGCCGATTTGAAAAACACCATCCGCCGAGATGTTGATGTGGACGGGGTTGTTCCCTGTCGGAAAAATGGCGCCTCCGTCATTCGAAATGATGGCCGACGAGTCGAACGTGATGTTTCCCAAGCCCTCCCCAAGTGTCGCAGTCGGGTAGATCGAGGGTGCCATCTCCACGTCCACCCCCATCGAGAAGCGGCCGCTGCTGGCGTCCACGTAGCTGCCCACATACACCAGGGCACCATTGCCTGCGCGAAGCCCCCGGTTGGCGATGTAGGGCAATTGTCCGCTGCTGCCGCCAGAGATGCCACCGGAATGCACCCGCAGCGGGTTGCCGGTGGTCACCGCGTCACCGTGCTCTACCACCGTCGCGTCTGCGGTGCGGAATGCCTCGTAAAGGAACTGCTTGTGATCGGACACCACGCCCGAGGCGTAGAGGTCCACGTTCGCCAAATCATCATCCGCCTTCCCGTCCACCACCGTATCCAGCGCGGCGAGATTACCCGCCACCGCCGTCACGCTCGCCGCAGTCGCCAGCGTCCCGCTTGTCGGCAGCGTCACATTCGTTGCGCCGCTCGTCGTCAGCGTCACCGCGTTGCTGCCGCTGGTGGTGAAGTTGCCGCCCAGCGTGATCGTCTTGCCGCTGTTATTGACACCGGTGCCGCCCTTGGCCGCGGAGATCAGCTCGCCATTCCACGGCACCGGCGTGGAGAAGAGTTCCGCCAGCGTGATCTTCTTCGACCCCGCCGCACCCGCGCTGACATCCACGATCGGCAGCACATCGGTCGGCACCGCACCGGAGCCGCTCAGGCTCGGCAGGTCGCTGATCCTTGTCTGCCCTCCTGCCAAAGCCGCCACCGCCAAGTACGAAACGTATAGTATCTTCTTCATAAAAATTCGTCGCATTCGTCCCATCGGACCTATTCCTCATGCTCTTCCCCCACTAGGAAATCCCCGCCTTCCGTCACCAGCTCGTCGCCACCCTCGGCCATCAGCGTCTCCAGCGGCACCTCACCCCAGACGCTGCCTTCCACGTAGGTCCCCAGGTCCGCCACGATGTTCCCGCCCAGGATCCGCACCGTCTGTCGGCACACCTGGTCCTCGTGCTCGTGCGGCCAGCTCTGCACCGCACAGTCCTTCACCCGGAATTGCCGACCGCCCGCAAAGGACAGCAGCACGTCCTTCCTCGACCGCGGCAAGGCGAGCGCATCCACGAAGTTCGCCTGCACCGCCGCCTTCACGCCTCCCTTCACCCGGGCCATCGTGAAATCGATCTTGTGCGCCTCGTTCCCTCGCGGGTAGTTCACCACGCCCGTCCCGCGCACCGTCGCCGACGTCTGCACCTCCTGCCCGCCATCGACCTTCACCGGCTCCCACATCGGCGCGCCATACGGCACCAGGACGAAGCGCGCCCCGTCCGGGTCCCACATGACTCTCACCGGGGAATCCCATAGGTCCATGCGAAGATCGTGTTATTGTTAGAGAGTGAGGGCGGCGGGCGGCAGCGGCAGCCCGCCGGCGCCACCGGAGAGCGCGGTGGCAGTGAGTGCGGTCACCACGCCACTTCCATCGTTCGAGGCCTTGTTCGCCACGGTGACCAGCGCCGATGCCGCCCCGCTCGCCTCGAGCGCCGTCTTCACCTGCGCCGCCGTCGAGGTGATCGCCGCGCTGCCATTCGTGGCCACCTTCACGGTGATGTCGCGGCCGGAGACCACCACGCCGAGGCTGGCGTTATTCGTCCCCGGGCTCACGTAGCTCACCGTCACGTCATTCCCCAGCCGGCCGGACAAGACCGCCGTGAAGGCCAGGTCGTTGTTAGAGCCGCTCAGGTTCGTCGCAAGCGTCGCCGCCACCGCCGATGACTCGCTGCCGAGGTCGATCGCCACCGGCTCTGCCAATGCCCGCGTAAGGGCAGGCGTGCCGGCACCGTCGTTATCCGCGGCCCACGTCGTCACCGTCCATGGCCAGGTCCCGAAGCCACTGAAGCGACTTAGGTCGTTGGCGATCTGCCACTCTCCTTCCGTAGCCTCGAAGACCTCCGCATCGCCCGGGCCCGTGTATCGCCACTCGGGCACCTTCGCCGACAGCACGTAAGTCAAATTCAGCGCCGCGGCATGCGTGCCCGTCACGCCCGACAGCGTGAATGCCGGCCACAGCCCGCTGCCGCCGCCTGTTAGATCGATCGATACCGGTGGATCAGGGACCATGGCTCAGGAAAGGTTCGAGACCTCCGCGGTATTCAGCGAGCTCGAGAGCTGCCGCACGATGAAGCGATACGCCGTCAGGTTCTCGCCAAAGGTGTAGGGCTCCACCCGCCCCTCGCCCCAGATGTTCATCGTCACGATCTGGTTGTTCTGGTGATCGTAGCCCTGGATCAGATACCAGCCGCGGATGTCTTCCTCCGCCGCATTCGGCACGAAGACTCCGGACGCCGGCGTCGTCCCGCCAAAGAGGCCCTCCGCCAGCGTCGTCTCGCTCCACTCCTGCAGGCCGAAGACATACTCGATCTGCTGGTTCGTCGTGATCACCGCGCGATCCTGGAAGCGTCCCGGATCCGGCGAGCGCCGCACCAGGCGGTTCCCGCTACGCCGCACCTCGAAGGTCTCACAGCTCGCCACCTTCGTATAGTTGCTCGCCGGATCCGTGTCCGGCTTGGCGTCCACCGCCACGATGACCGGCGGGCTGTCAACGGATTCACCCTCGCGAGCGAGGAAGATATGGAAACCGGCAATGATGTCTTTCATGATCGTAGGTAAAAAAATGGAAATCGATATCGAATTGGTTCGGCCCCAGCCGACACTGTTAGATTACTTCAAGGATCTCGGCCTTCCTCCCGGCCGCCAGGTATTCCGCATGGGCCAGCGGCACGCCCTCCACCACCCTGCCCCGCGCAAACGTGAAGCCCCGCGCCTTCACCTGATCCAGGCAGCGGATCTTCGCCACGCGGCCGCTGGGAACGCGGGCCGCTGGCCCGCTTGGACAGTCCGGTGCCTTTTCCATAAGCGTGCTGGTGACAGCACATGCCTCTTCTTTCTCATTCTCAATCGGGGTCTCAGATAGCTCGTGATTCATGGCTCAATAAAAGAAACTGCCTCGGACGAAAACTGCACCACACTCTCCGCATCGATGCGGATCACATGAAACTCCTCCGCATCCGCGATCGTCATGTCGGTCACTTCGAAGCGCACCTGGCTCTTCGTCGGCGTCTCATCGGGGAACCAGTGGTGCAGCGCCCGGGCCACCAGTTCGGCCAGCTCCGCCGGCTCCTTGCTGCCATCCCGCGGCACCCCGCCATGGATGACCGGCTTGAAGAAAAGCGACACACTATAGCGCGCCGCCAGCCGCACCGCGGAAAGCTGGCGATCCCGATTGCTCCCACCCAGGAAGGCGATCACGCCCAGCCCCAGCTTCTTCGCCGTCGCCTTCGTGAATTCGCTGCCCAGGTTCTTCTGGCGATCCACCAGCCACGTCAGCGGCTGCAGGCCATCCACCGTCGCCAGATAGGCAGCCAGGTCATCGGCTCGATCGAGTAGCGCGCTCATCGTTGTTAGAAGTCGAGCTGGACCTTCCCGCCATACGATCCCGTGGCCTCGGCCACCGTCACCGGATAGACGCCATCCGGCGATGTCACCAGCACCTCGCCCTTCGCCACCTGGTCCAGATAGAGATACGCCTGGCGTGTCTCCTCCGCTCGCTGGTCCGTGCTGCCCTCCATCGTCGGCTGCGCGGCCACCAGCGCGGCGCGGCACAGGCTCACGGCGTGATACAGCGCGCCTGCGGGGATGGTCCCCTCGTCGCCCGGCGTATTCCCCGAGAAGGTCGCCACCTTCGACCGCACCAGCGCGGCCACCTGGGCGATGATGCCGCTCAGCTTGTCCGTCGAGGCCGCCTCGCCCACCGCTTCGAAGGCGTCCCTCTCGTCCGTCGTCAGCCGGGCGAGGACGTGCGTGCTGGAGAGTGCAACCCATGACATGTGATGATAATGTTAGAAAATGTCTCCCAAATGTAGCTGGGGCATCTTGCCCCAGTCCGTTGCAGGGGCGTCCCGCCCCTTCTCCCTCGCCCCACCTTTCCCGCCCGCCCGTCATCCATTGCCAGAGCGCAGGAAGACCGGACGGGCGGGCTATGAAAATGTCTCCCAAATGTAGCTGGGGCATCTTGCCCCAGTCCGTTGAAGGGGCGTCCCGCCCCTTCTCCCCCGCCCCACCTTTCCCGCCCGCCCGTCCTCCATTGCCGGAGCTCAGGAAGACCGGACGGGCGGGGCTATGGAACCGGTGCGTGAGCAAGCAACCGGACGACCAGGAAATCGCAATCAGTCAGCCTCGAATGGCGTGGCGGGTGGTTAGGCCTGCTCTCCCTGAGCCCTGGCGATCGAAGGAACTACCGGGAAAGCTGAAACCAAAGACCTCAAGAACCCATCCATCCCAGGCACCCCGCCTCCAACCTCAGTTTTTCCCCATCCTCTTAATCTGCGTTCATCTGCGTCATCTGCGGTTGAATCTTCCCCCCTCTCCCGCAACCCCACCCCGATCTAACTCCCATCCATCCCATCCATCCCATCCATCCTGGTCCAAAAAGAACCCAGATAGCCCCCCGATGACCGCTCAAAACCACGCACCATCCCGGTCAGGTCGTGGTGATCGTCAGCCGTGCCACCGCGGACGCATTGTTCACATAAGCCGCCTCGGTCCACTCCGTGATCACCTTCTCGCCGAAGTCCTTCTCCTTGATCCGCACCCCGCCGAAGGGATTCGCCTGCACCCGGAAGGTCTTGAAGGCCGACGCGTCGAAGCTGTTTGCATTCTCCGCCGCGTAGTAGATCCACACCTCCGGATTCGTCGCCGTCAGCGCGTTGGACTTGCTGCTCGTCGTGTTCAGCTTCGTGTCGAAGACCGTCGTGCTCACCATGCACTCCGTGTTCGGATTCAGGAACAGCGAGCCCACCTCCGCGATCATCGGCGCCACCGTCGTCGCCCCCGGATACCGGTCGATCACCTTCGCGTGGTTCTTGAAGATCGACCACGCACCCAGCGCAAAGACCACCCGGTTCGGCAGCAGGCCGGTCGCATCCGCCACCGCCTTCATGTAGGAGTCGATGTCCGCCACCGGATCGTCAGAGCCGCCCCACACCTCCGCCGTCGGCGAGACCCCGGCACGCAGCGTGACCAGCGTCTCGTAGAGCCGGCTGTTAGACGCTTGCGAGACCAGGTTCTGCACCCGCGCCTCGCGCAGCAGCCGCGAGCCTTCGCCCGTGGTCGCCAGCGCCAGCTCGTGGTTGTCGATGATGTCGTGCAGCGCATACGGCTGCAGCGTGATGCTGACCCGCTCGCCATCCGTCACGACGGCCGTCGAGTCACCGCCGATCGCCCGCTTCGCACTCGGCACTTGGAAGCCGGAGCGCTTGGCGTAGTCGATCACATTGAACTGCGCCGCCCCGGTGATCACCACCGGTGCGAGGAAGTCCGCGAGGGGACTCGCCGTGGCCTGGAACAGACCCTTGGCGAATTGATTCAGCGTATTGATATTGGCAGGCGTGGCCATGATTCAGATTGGTTCGTGTGTATTGCTGTTAGATTGCGTCGTATACGTCTCGGAGCGTAGCTGGGGCATCTTGCCCCAGTCCGTTGGAGGGGCGTCCCGCCCCTTCACCCCGCTTCTTCAGATTGGGATTGCTTACGGGAGCGTGTAGTAGCCGGGCGAAAGCACCGCCTTGATCAGTTGCCCCGCCGCCGTGCTCGCCTCCAGCGCCACGGCGAAGACCTTGTGCGTGCTGGTCGTGCTCTTGTTGCACTGGCCGGAAGCAGCCGGCACCAGGTTGTCGCCGATCGCGATGCCGCTGGCGGACGCTTCCACCAGCACGATCGCGCCGGAGCCCGCCGGAGCCCGCCGGCGCCACGCTCGCCACGCCATTCGCGGCGCAGTCCTCGGTCATCACCCCCAGCGCGGCTTCCGTCGCCGCGGTGGTCACCACGCAGGTGCCGGATGAGGCCTTCACGATCTTGCCGAGCGTCACCGCAGCGGCACTATTGGTGATCGGGACGATCGGGATTTCTTGGGATAGAGGCATGGTAGGATTCAGGTGTAGTGGTTGATTCTCGTTTGGATTCTGTTAGACAAAGGCAGGTGGATCGATCTCGGCGGCACGCGCCCAGACCATCGTGAAAGGAGCGTCCGGCCCCAGGTCCGTGCGGGCCTTCGCCTGCGCCGCGGCGATCCGCTGCTCATGGTTCGCCGGACTCGCGGCACGCGCGGAAATGATCGGCCGCGTGATGTCGGCGCCGGTCGCCTCCGCCGCCTCCACCTTCTCTGTTAGAAGCTGCATCGCCAGCTCGTTGGACTCGGCCGCCGTGAGATACTTCGCCTTCTCCCGCTCGTCCGCCGCACCCGCCAGGCCGGCCTTCACCGCCCGGTCGAAGAGCGCGACACCGGCCCTCACCTTCTCGTCCTTCCGCTCCGACTTCAGGTCCGCCAGCTCCTTCTCCAGCGCCGGCACCTTCGCCGCCTCCGAGCACATCACCCGCAGGCGTTCGCTGGCGAGTTGATCCGCGCCCTCGCGGGCGGCTTCGGCATCGGTGAGCAGTCCGCAAGAGACAAGTGAAAGTAGTGAGTTCATGAGCATATCCGGCTTATCCGTCCTATCCGACCCATCCTTCCGATCCGGGTCATCCTCCGCGTCTGCCGCGGCGATGGCGGGAATCTCGCGGAAGGCCGGCTCCGTGCACAGCGCTCCCACTGGCCCCCGATCCGGCAGCCCGCTCGGAACGCCATTCGCGCCGATGTAAAACTCCGGCGAGAAGAACCGCGCATCCCGTCCCTCCACCGCCTCGCGGCCGCTCTTCGACCACTCCACCATCGCCACGATCCCCGTGCCCGCCTCATAGCGGAAGCCCGTCGGATAGCACGAAACCGGGTGCCGCCGCGTGTGCTCGAAGTCGCACCACGCCTTCACATTCCCCCGCTTCGCCAGCGCCTCGTTGAACGCCGCCGCCACCGCCTCGCCCTCCTCCGCCGGCAAGTTCACATCGATCCCCTTCGGGTGCGATTGCGGCTTCAGCTTGTGACTGCCCTCCGGCAGGAAAACAATCTCATCCGGAGCACCCTCACCGCGCAACGCACAAGCCAGCGCCGAGGAAATCAACACATGCGACATGCCCGCATACTCCACCTAACAGCTCACCACATCCACCCCATCCACTGGCCCCCAAAACAGTGGCCGCAGCTTCCAGCAGCAAGCCCCCGGGACCGCTGGTCTTCAGACCGGCTTCACCAGACCGACGCCCATCCCCGACGCCCTTCCGTTCGGTCATTCTCCACCATCCGTAGCCATGCTGGCAACAGCACGTGTCTTTCGCCAGTGCCCGGAAATTGCACGCTCCTCTAACAGCTCCACCAATCCCACCCCACCCCACCCCGCAGCTACCCCCAAAAAGGGGCCACTCGCGCCCTCCCGCGAACGCAATCTCAACGTTCCTTCCTCACCATCCGCAAGCGCGCTCGCGACAGCACGTGTCTTTCGCCAATGCACCGCCGTCCTTTTCGAAGACCTGACCCATCACGGGATAAGCTTCCAAGTCCCAGCCCCATTTGCGAATGTCGGATGCCATGAACGACTACTATTTCCTGTACCAGTACGAGCTTCTGGTTCTTCTGGCCTTGTTCGCATTCGTTCTGTGGACCCTCTGGGCGATCAAGAGTAAGGTGCTCTACGCCGCCATCCCATGCGCGATCATTCTTGGTGGGGTGGCCTTGCTAGCAAAGGCCTTCCACGATCCCGGGGACGAGTTCCTCGGCACCTATGTCACCCTCGCTTACGATCTAATCATTTCCGCTTTTCACGTGATCCTCATTCCATCCTCCATGATCTGCACCATCCTGATCACCCGGCCAAAGGACCCCACTCCGTGAATAGCCGGCCACCGTAATCTCAAATCCCGGAGCTCAAATCCCCAGCCCTGGTTTTCTCTAACAAGTCGCTCCTTGGTCCCACCCACGAATCGCCATGTCAGCCGAAGAACCATTCGAAGTCGAAGTCGAAGTCGTGTTTGTCCTGAACGACGGCCGGTCCTTACGTCACGTCGTCGTCCGCCCGTTACAACCGATTCCAAATTTCACGATCACCGACCGGACCACGCTAGACGGACTTCCTATCACAGCCATCGAAATGCCTCCGCGCGCCCTTCATCCGGATGGCTCACCGCGTATGGATCTGCTGAACTTCCGCCTGCGCAACCGCCCGGATTGCTCCCGCTTCCAGCCCGGCCAAAGAGCCCTCCTCAAAGGAATCCAATTGCACCCCTGGGACAAGCCGCCATCCTCAGCCCATGACCCGTGAAGAAGTCATCCTAGTCGCCCGCGCCACCGCGGATCAGGAAGGCTGGATATGGCTGGAGCCCGTGAGCGTGCGGAGGTCCCGCCGCTTCACCTTCTTCGGCCGGCGCACCTGGCGCGTCTACACAAACTCCGAGGAGATCGGCTGCAATGTCCGGATCGACATCGACGACGAATCCCGAGAAATCATCGGCAAAGGATTTTGCCGGCGATAAGATCATCCGTCTCGGGATGCCACTCACTCCCGCAGCGCTTTCGGCCACGCGTGCCTTTGGCTGTTCCACTGAACACCGATCACTGATCACCCGGCACTTCCCCTGCCTTTCCTTGGCGACCTTCGCGTCTTCGCGGTTCAACTTCTCCCCATCCCCGACCTCCAGGCTATCTCCGCGACCTCCGCGTCTCCGCGGTTCGTTCCCGCCCATCCCCGGTGCCTTTCACGGATCACCGATCACCCGGCACTTCCCCTGTCCCTCCTTGGCGACCTTCGCGTCTTGGCGGTTCAACACCTCCCCATCCCCGACCTCCGCGCTCTCTCCCCGACCTCCGCGCCTCCGCGTTTCGTTCCCCCCACTCATCCCCGATGCCTTTCACTGATCACTGATCACTGATCACTGATCACTGATCACCGATCACTCGGCACTTCCCCTGCCTTTCACTGATCACCGATCACTGATCACTCGGCACTTCCCCTGCCTTTCACCGATCACTGATCACTCGGCACTTCCCCTGCCTTTCACCGATCACCCGGCACCCTCCAATCCCCTAACAGCTCCCCACCCTCCGGCACGATCCCCGGATCCCCCCGCATCGCCTGCCGCATCGTCAGCGTGTAGAGCAGCGCCCCCTTCCGCCGCACCCGCGGCTTCCCCTTGTTAGACCCGCGCGAAATCGTCCCGCTCACCTCCCCCTCGAAGAGATACCCCACCACCTCCCCGCCCCGCGCCTTCACGAATGCCAGCGGCCCCGTCTCCCCCGGCGCGATCCGCCGGCCGCCCCGCACCGGCACCCGCTCGCTCGGAATCGCCAGCGCCCGCGTCGCCCGCCCCGTGTAGCTCGAGATCCCCTTCCCTGGCGTCAACGTCCCGCCCTCATAGCGCAACCGCACCCCCAGCTCCGACACCTTCACCACCGCGCCCGACCCCGACACCTCGCTCGACACCGACCCCGCCACATCCGCCCAAAACGTCACCCCATCCCGATCCCTCGGCACATACCTCTCCCGCAAGTGCTCCCGCCAACGCGCCTCCACCCCCGCCGCCGCCGCCTCGAGCAAAGCCCCCCGATCCCCCAGCACGCCCAAGACCCCCTCCATCTCCGCGCCCAGACCCAGGCCCTCCGTCGAAATCCCCACCGTGATCATCGCCGCACTCCTTCCTCTTCAAGATTCATCCCAGCCACCACCCGCACCACCCATCCAACGCTTCCCCCATCGTCACTCATCCCCCCATCAAACCCCATCCCCGCCCTCACCTCCACCCCACCCAGTGGCCCCCGTCGTTTCCCTAACAGATCACCTCCAGCCTCCGGAAAATCACCGGCCCGAACAACGCCCAAGCCACCCTCCACCCAAAAGCCACCGCCCCATGGCCGCGGCGCAGCCGCCCTCGGACTGCTGCGGTCATCCGCAGCTCTCGAGTCCAGCACAAAGCCCGCTCCTCTCCTGAGCCTGCAGCGCTCCCCCAGCTTCCCTTCACTCCACCGAAAGCAGCCCACCTCACCTCCACTCAAAAGCTCCCGACAACCTCAGCAATCCAAGCCCTCCCCCTTCCCTCAAATCCACCTCGAAGCAACCACCGCCCGCCTCCCCACCGCGCAAAAAAGCCGCCCGGCTTTCATCAAAGACCGGGCGGCACATTCATCGCGGCTACCCGCAATCGTCACTTGTCGTAGTATCCCTTCCGGAACACGATGAAGCCTTCAGCCGGCTTCTTCGGTTCGCTATCTCCCATTGGCGCATAGGAACCCACACCCAGCTTCTTGGAGATGAATCCGGTCCCGTCCCACTTCAAGCCCGCATCCAGCTTCTTGATTCGCTTGAAAAGATCCTTGAAGCTCAGGCCAAGCAAATTCTCTCCTCCCAGCGTTGGCTGGCCACGCTCCCCAAACTCGATGGCGTCCATCTTACCGTCCATATTATAGTAAACGAAGCACCCATACTCTTTGAAGTAGTCGTACGGATGCTGCGGACTCGAGCCCCGTGTGCCGTTCTTAAACTTGGAGCCAAGTGCCTTGCGGACCTCAGTGGTCGTCATGCCAAACCTGACCGGCCCGGCCCCTTCATGATGGTGGATTTCAAATTTCATGAGCGTCGTGATCGCTTGAGGAGATTCCTGATTTTTGCGTTGTTGTAAAGTTGTTCGGTGTAGGCGAGCACCTCCTTGATCTGGCGCTCATACTTGCCGGGAAACTGCTTTTGGATGTCATCAATGTCCAGTTTCTGGGCCTCCCGGAATTTACCCCTGGCAATCAATGCCTTTAGTTTTGCTCGATGGGCATCGGCTTCTGGACCACTGCCCCAACTGAGTGTCTGTTCGTGATCTTCCTTTGACATGGAGATCGCCGGCCCACGGTACTCGGAAAGCGGGCTGACGGATTTCGGAGGAATGTGATGCGCTTCATTTCCAGGCACACCCTTCACCTTCCCATACGCCCCTCCATTCCCCATCTTCGCCTGGGCGTAGGTCTTCTTTCCCCCCTTCGGAGCGGTCCCCGCTTTTCCAGCGCTACTACGTCCCTGCGAGGTCGATCGCGATTTCCCCGAGCTACCTCCTCCGGAAGCGGCTGACCTCGACTTCCCCGAGCCACCGCCGCCCCCCGACTCCGACCACCGTCCCCCGGTCGATGCCCCTTTTGGATCCCGCCGCTGGCTCGGATTGAAGGCCGCCTCCACCACCTCGTCCACATCCTCATCTCCCGCCTCATCCCCATCCCATTCCGCGACCGGGCCTTCACCCTCAGCGTCCGGATCCTCCTCCTCCGACTCCTCGTCTCCCAGCTCCCACAGCTCCTCGTCTCCCACCTCCAGCGGCTCATCCCCCGGCCCTGGCGGCGTGCCATCCCCCGGCTCCGCCTCCGCCTTCTGCTTCTCCTCCTTGAAAAGCACCGCACCCTCCTCCGGCATAGGCACCGCATGCCGCTCGTACAGCCACGCCCTATCCACCGGCATCGACCCATCCAGCAGGCCTAGCGCCTTGTCGCGATCCGCCATCCCGCGCTCGTCCTTCGGCTCCGGCCACTTCGCCCACATCTGCGGCAGATCAGTACGAGACTCACCGTAGTTCGCCGCCACGATCGCCGGGATGAACTGGTGCGTCAGGATCTCGCCCACGAAATCGCACACCCCCTCCACCACCTCGCGTCGCACCTCCATGTGCACATTCCCCAGCGCCTGGCTCCCCCGGTCCCCCTGCGAACTTGTCAGGGTCTGCCCCAGGATGAAGACATCGCACTGCTCATCCGCCAGCTTCAGCAGGTCCGCCTGCGCGAGTGAAGAGCCGCTCTTCCCGCTCTCCAGGAAATTCATCTCCACCCCCTGCTTGAAGGCCGCCCACCCCTGGCTCCCCAGGTTGCTCATCATCGCCGCCAGCTCCGCCTTCGCCTTCGCATCCCCCTCCGGATACGTCGCCCAGCGGAACGGAATCCCGAACAACTGCGCGAACTGCATGAACCACTTCAGCCCGTACACCGCCGCCAACCAGTAGCCCGTCAAAACCCGCAAAGGAGCCGCCTGCGCCGGATGCCCGCTATGCCCCCCATTTACCGCCACCAGGAATCGATGCGGCGGGAAATCCTCCAGCGCCCCACTCCCCATCCCCAGCATCGAGCCATTCCGGTCCAGCATCAACCGGTCCGGCCCCTCCTCCAAACTCGGATAACCATAGTACCTCGGCGGCACCGGCAACGTCGAAACCGGCACCACCCACCCATCCCCCTGCCGCTGCCAATGCGGCTCCAGCACATGATGCCCGAGGAAATACCCCATCGCCAGCTCCTCCACCGTCCCCTCGAAGCCCTTCAGCCCCCGGATCGGATCCGGCTTCATCCCCCACACCATCTCCTCCACCTCCCTCGCCAGCTTCTCCGCCCGCGCCCCCGGCTTCTCACCACGCCGCGCATGCGGCTCGATCCGCCACGGCGCCTTCCGCGCCGCCAGCTTCACCTCACGCAGCGCCTTCTGCAGTCGCGGCCACGTATCGATCATCGCCTGGAAGAGCAACTGCTGCTGCCACAGCTGGCCTGTTAGAGCGCCCTCCAATGTGGATGCCACCTCCGCCGGCCGCTGCACCCGATCGAAGATCTCTAACAAACGATCCCGCGCCATCGGCACGATGATCGACCCCTCCTCCCCCACCGCCCCCGCCCGCGAAACACTCAGCCCCCGCGAAGAAGCCCCACCCGGCGCATCCCCCGGCCCCACGTATCCCCGCGAAGAAACAACCCCATCCCCACCAAAGCCCCCACCAAAGCCCCCGCCACGACTCCCATCACCACCACGACCTCCATCACGTTCACGACCTCCATTCCGTTCACCACCACGACCTCCATCACGATCACGACCCCCATCACGCCGCGGCGGCAGCCCCCTCCCCACCGGTGCAAAGCCAAAGCCATTTCCCATACCCCGCATCCTCCCACCCACCCGCCTCCCCAGGGAATCCCATCGACCGGCCCCCAACCTGTTAGAGAGACGCCTGGAACGCCCAGCCGCTGGGACCGCGGGCCGCTGGCCCGCCGATGCACCTCACCGCACCGCCTCCCATTCCCCTCCGCCCCAGCAGTCACAAACCCGGACTACCGAAACCAGCCCTCGCAGACCCACTGCCATCGTGGTCCGCACGCTCCGCGTGCGGCCGAAGCAGTTCTCAAGGCAGACCAAACCTAGCGGCGAATCCCGGCCAAAAACCGCCCGCCCCATCACCGCGGCGCAGCCGCCCTCGGACTGCTGCGATGCTTCGCAGCTCTCCGAATGCACGCCCAGGCATTCCGTTCCACCGGAATGAAGCGATCCCCCAAGCCCGCCTCCCTCCCAAGCAAGCGCCCACGTTCCACCCACAAGAACCCATCACTCACCCACTCACCCACTCACCCACTCACCCACTCACCCACTCTCCCACTCTCCCACTCTCCCACTCTCCCACTCTCCCACCACCCCTCACCCCCGATCAAACTCCCGCCAGTGGCCCCATATCTCCCGCGCCATCTCCCCATAGCGCTCCACGGGCCCGACACTTTCCCTATCGAACCACCGCATGAACTCCTCATGCACCACCCGCAGCACGTCCGCCTCCGAGTGACAGCTCCCCAGCCGTGGAAGGATCGTCTCCGCCTCCGAGTCATACTCGTCCGTATTCACCCCGAAATTGATCTCGATGGGATCATGCCGGAACAACACACCTGAGACCGCCGCAAAGAGTTCCCCATACTCCACACGCATCCGCTTCCCCTCCGCGGTCAATCTCTCCCTATCAGTGCTCATGGAATGCTCCCCTGCCCGAAGCTAGACCTCCGCGCCCCTCCAGCGAAAGATCTTCCTCCGCGATCCCTCCGCGACCTCCGCGCCTCCGCGGTTCGTTCTCCCCACCCATCCCCGATGCCTCTTACTGATCACCACCGATCACCCGGCACTTCCCCTACTCCTCCTCTCTCCTTGGCGACCTTCGCGTCTTGGCGGTTCAATCACCCACTCAACCCCGACCTCCGCGCTCTCTCCGCGACCTCTGCGCCTCCACGGTTCTTTCCATCCCCATCCCCCATGCCTTTCACCGATCACTGATCACCGACCTGTCCTCCATAGCTTCAGCGAAGGGGGACCACCCGTCACTTCCCCCTTGCCTTTCCTATCGTCCCTTTCGTCGATTTCGTTGTCGATCCCTCTTCAACCCAAGCCGGCGCCGACGCCTCGCACCTTCCAAAACAGAACTCGCCAAAACCCCCGCCATCCTCCATCTATCTCCCGAATTTTCCCCTCCAAAATCCCCCATGAAGCACACCCTGCTCATCCTCCTCCTCACCGCCCTCCCCTCCCTCGCCCGCCTCGGCGAAACCAAGGCCGACTGCGAAGCCCGCTACGGCAAGCCCGTCCGCACCACCGCCAGTGGCAAGCCCGTCTATCTCAAGGGAGGCCTCGAAATCGCCATCCTCTTTTGGAAGGACAAGGCCGCCATCCTCTACATCGCCAAGCCCACGCCCGGAGCTCCGGATCTCGACAACTCGAATTGGGAGGCGGAAAAACGTGCCTCCCTTTCCCAAGCCGAAATGGATGTCCTTCTCAAGGCGAGCAGCGGCACATCCGAATGGAAACGGCAGTCGGAGGAGGATAATCCCTTCCAGGATCTTGCTTGGAAACGCTCCGACAGCAAAGCTGATGCGTCCTACTACGACAAGAGGTTGATACTTTCCGACACCGACGCCGAAGCAGAGATGGAGAAAGAGACGGAAAGACAAGAAGCCGAGAAACTCAAGGACTTCGGCGGCTTCGGCGAGACCAGGGCCCAGTGCGACAAGCGCTATGGAAAGCCCATCGAAGTAGATGGAGATCAGGCCGACTACAAGAAAGACGGGATCCTGATCCTGGTCACCTTCTGGAAGGGCAAGGCAGCGAGACTCATCTTCATCCCGAAACCTCCCGATTCAGAGCCTGAAGGCAAAGGCTTCTTCTTGGCACACGAACGAGATGCCATCCTGAAAGCCAATGGTGAAGGCTCTCAGTGGAAGGAAGATGAGGACGATGAAGATCTCAACAGGATCGCGTGGTTTCGCGCCGACGGCAAGGCCTTCGCTCTCTACCACAGTGACGACGACAACCTGATCATCGCCTCCGAGGAACATACCGACCATCAGAGGCAACAAGACGAGAAGGAAGAAGCCAAGAAGCTCGATGGCTTCTAACACCCCTCTCCCGCCATCGTCCCCGGCGGATCACCACCTCTCCGGGCACCCCATGCCCAGCCGCCCCATCCACCGTTGGAAGTCCTTTTGGCTTGGAATCCTCATCCTCCTATTTCTCGGCTGGGCTTGGCACCGCTCTTATGGCGATTTTGATCAAATTGGATTCATGGCGGCGAATGCCTCTTGGACCGTCTTGAGCACTGATTCGACCGTGACTCTCGCCCTGATGTACCCCGCCGGTTTCGATTGGAGCTACATACCGCGATCCCCTTCACTGCCAATCGAGTTCAAGACCTTCAAGCAACCTGGCTTCGCGGTTCGCATCTGCCACCTCGCCCACTGGTTCCTCATCCTCCTCTTCCTCATCCCATGGACCGCCTACCTCACCTGGCGACACCAGCGCATGAAACGCCAAGCCCCTGGGACCGCGGAACCGTAGCGCAGCGGAGGTAGTCGGCCTGATTCAAATCTCCAACGGAGCCGACAAGCTCCGGCCCGCAGCAGCACCCGACACCCCTCGCCCACCTCTCCAAGTCCGCATCGCCACCCACCTCCCCATCCCCGCGCAGCGGCACTCCGATTGGTGATTGGAAGATTGATGATTGATGATTTCTTCTTCCCCAATGCCCCCGCGCCCCTTCTACCGCTGGAAGTCCTTCTGGCTCGGCGTCATGTGGCTCGCCTTTCTCTGCTGGTCCGGATGGCGATCCAGTCTCGGCACCTCGAGCATTTGGTGGTCGGGATCTCGCGACGTGCTGCTTCTCTGCGACGATGGTGGATTCCTGGAGGTCAGCTTGATTGAGGAGCTCGGACACGGTGCCGGACTTCAAATCCAAAGCGCCTCACCCGGCCCGGCTGCGGAAGGAGAACTCTTTACCCGGCCCGTCCAAGTCCGACGGCTTGCCGACCACCACTTTCCCAAGCTTTCCTTCTCGGTCGCCTACTGGTTCCTCACCCTCCTCTTCCTCATTCCATGGCTGGGCTTCCTCGCCTGGCGATACCAGCGAATGAACCGCCATGCCCCTGGGACCGCGGCGCCTCCGGCCCGCCGCAGCACCTGACCGCTCCGCTTCCCCTTCATCCCCGCACTTTCACTACAGCCTGACCCATCACCGCGGCGCAGCCGCCCTCGGACTGCTGCGGTCATCCGCAGCTCTCGAATGCAGGACAATGCCCGCTACTCTCCAAGGTCCGCGGCGATCCCGAAAGCTCCCTTCACTCCACCAGACCAGGGCAGCCCACCTCACCCTTCAGTCAAACGCAGCGAACAACCGCATCAGTCCAAGCTCGCCTGCCCCGCGATCATCTGGCTCGCCCCGATCGCAAAGTCCGTCCATCCCGTCATCCGCACCAGTCCACCGCTTTCCATCGCTCACTGGCACCCACACCCCGCATCCACCATCCAGCCCCTTTCCTTGACGACCTTGGCGTCTTGGCGGTTCCCTCACCCACCCATCCCCGGCCTCCGCGCTCTCTCCGCGACCTCCGTGCCTCCGCGGTTCGTTCCCCGCACCAGTCCGACGCAATTCATCCACCATCCCCCGCCTTTCCTTGGCGACCTTCGCGTCTTGGCGGTTCAATCACCCGCCCATCCCCGATGCCTTACACTGATCACTGATCACTGATCACTGATCACCGATCACCGATCACCGATCACCCGGCACATTCCCCGCCATCCGCCAAGCACACCCGCCCGCCCCGCACCCTCGCTGCAGCTTGTCCACCCGCCCCTGCAGCCGCTCGATCTGCTTGGTCAGCACATCGATCTGCCGGTTCATCATGCTATAGATCAGTTTCGCCAGCACCGTCACCACCGTCGCCAGCGAACCCACGATCCCCAGCACCCACACGATCGGCAGCTCCACATTCGCCGCCGTCTCAAGCGCATTGGCCAAAGCATTCATCAGTTTCAAAGCGATCGAATTGAATTCTCCAGGACCAGGATGGATAGGATGGATAGGATCAAAAAGACCTTCGAACCCAGACCGACGAACTCACCCCCATCACCGCCAATTTGCCTTTATCTGCGTCAATCTGCGCAATCTGCGGTTAAATGATTCCCGCCACTTCCACGCGCCTCCAAGACCAAAGGCATCAACCACAGATCACGCAGATGGACACAGATTAAGAAGAATAGCCGTTTCCTCTTGAGGTCCCATTGATGGCGCGATTCCGGAGTTCCTCCGCACTTCCCCAGCATTTCCATCCATCCCATCCATCCTATACATCCTAGTCCAACCTCCACAAACCCCGCATCCGGGTCCCTCCTCCAAGCCGGAAAAATCCCGCGCTCCCAATCGATCCACTTTCATTCCCCACACACTTCGATTGGTGATTGGAAGATTGGTGATTGGTGATTGGTGATTTGCCTTTCACCGCGTCGCCTGGAAGTGCATCGCATCCCGCCCCCAGAAGCCCCCCGCACTCAGCCAGCCCTCCCGCGCAAACGCCTCCATCACCTCGAACGCCATGTCCGCCGCCAGCGGCCAATGCATCCGGTTCCCATTCGTATCCGGCGCCAGATCGATCGCCGCCCCGCGCGCATGCAGCGATGGCGTCGTCCCCCCACGCATAGGCCGGTGATTGAAGACCCCCGCGAACTCCCCCAGCACCTCCGCATGCGTCCGCGCCAGCGCATCCAGCACCCGCTCCAGACTCTCCGCACAACGCCCATTCACCCGCGTCCGCGTCACCGGCACCCCATCGTATCGCGTGCACCCCGGCAGCCCGATCATCACCAGCCGCGACTCATCCCCCGCCGCCCCATAGAAGCGCGTCAGCGACGCCTGATCCGTCCCCGGCCATCTGTTAGACGACGAGTCCATCAGTCGCTGCAAGTAAAGCTGGCAAGCGAAGATCGACTTCGGCCCCCAGAACCCATCCACCGTCGTCCCCACCTTCGATTGAATCGCCTTGATCCGGTCCGCATTCATGATGATCCGATCACGTTTCTGTTAGATTCCGCATTGAGCATGTAGCTGGGACATCTTGCCCCAGTCCGTTCAAGGGGCGTCCCGCCCCTTTGCCTTGGTTTCTCCACCCCGAAGCTCAAGGACCCTCGGCTCCGAAGATCTTTTTCAGACAGCTTCTTGGATCCGCCCCACCCAAAGTGAGGCGAGAGTCCACGGCTTCGTTCCCATTCACCACAGAGCCACAGAGAAAAGGCAGGAGACCACAGAGGTGGAATCAAACGGGCATCTGTATTCATTCATGACTCTTCTCCCTTGCCTTTCCCTGTGATCTCCCGCCTTCCCTCTGCGCCTCCGTGGTAGCCAGGCCCGAAGCCCTCGGGAAGAGCCCGCACCCCTCACTGGGAACGCGGGATTCATCCCACCTGGATAGCCCGGCGAACCCACCCTCCCAGCCCGACACACCCCGCGCCGCCTCCACCAGACCCACCCTCACTCCCCACACACTTCGATTGGTGATTGGAAGATTGGTGATTGGTGATTCGCTTCCGCTATTTCCCCGCGCCCCCACCAGACCCACCCTCCTTCCCCCACCCACTTCGATTGGTGATTGGAAGATTGATGATTGGTGATTTGCCGCCGCTATTTCCCCTTCCCCACCACCACCGGCTCCCTCGGCGGCGGAATGCTCCCCATCACGCTGAACTTCCCATCCGGCGTTAGCGAAAAGCTCAGCCCCTCACAAGACACCGAGCACGACGCCACGGCCACCGCCGCAGCAGACAACATCAAGGTCCGAACACTCCATCCCGGATTCAGTTTCAGTTTCATCTTCATAGTGTCGAAAAGTAATCTGTTAGACCTCCGGCTCATCCAGCTTCCCCAGCGAATCGCCGAAAGCCTTCACCACATGCACCACCAGCGCGGCGAAGGTCGGCACCCCCGCCACCCACACCGCCCAGCCATCCGGCAACAGCGGCGCCACCCCCTTCAGATCCAGGATCGCCAGCGACTCCCCCAGCGCCGCCGCCGCCGCCAGCCAATTGCGAAGCTTCTTCATGTTCATGATCCGATTCCTTGGCGACCGGTGCCCCGTCCACTCCTCGATGGCATGCAGCACGTCAGTCATTTGCCGCCATCCTGCCCTCCCCCCGTTCCCCACGCTATCCGATCGAGTGGCCCCCCATGCCCACGCCCGTAAGGAGCATCGACCTTACTGTCGCTGTGCACTGCAACCGATGCCCCGCCACGACCTCCAATCCTACGCCACCTCTGCGCCCCCTGCGGTTAGTTCCACCCACCACCCAACCATCCCCTCTTCAATCTGCGTCAATCTGTGTAATCTGCGGTTGAAATTCTCCAGCCACTTCCACGCCGCCTTGAATCGAAAGTCATCAACCACAGATAACGCAGATGAACACAGATGAAGAAGGTTGGCCAACTGCAGTTGGACCCCAGAATAGCCAAGGTATTTGAGAAAGACCCCGCTGCTCTTCACCGCTTGAGTGCCCCCACTGGGACCGCAGGCCTCTGGCCCGCCTGGACAGACCACCATCCATCATCCCCTCTTCAATCTGCGTCAATCTGTGTAATCCGCGGTTGAAATTCTCCGGCCACTTCGAGGCCGCCTTGAATCGAAATGCATCAACCACAGATAACGCAGATGAACACAGATAAAGAAGATTGGCCAACTGCAGTTGGACCCCCGAAATGCCCAAGGTATTTGAGAAAGACCCCGCTGCTCTTCACCGCTTGAATGCCCCCCTGGGACCGCAGGCCTCTGGCCCGCCTGGACAGACCACCATCCACCATCCATCATCCCTTCTTCAATCTGCGTCAATCTGTGTAATCCGCGGTTGAAATTCTCTAGCCACTTCGAGGCCGCCTTGAATCGAAATGCATCAACCACAGATAACGCAGATCAACACAGATGAAGAAGATTGGCCAACTGCAGTTGGACCCCAGAATCACTACGGCATTTGAGAAGGACCGCGCTGCCTTCCACCGCTCTCCGCCACCGTCCTTCTTGGCGCACTTGGCGTCTTGGCGGTTCAATCACCCACCCATCCCCGACCTCCGCGCGCTCTCTGTGACCTCTGCGCCTCCGCGGTTCGTTCCCGCCCATCCCCGATGCCTTTCACCGATCACCGATCACTGATCACCGATCACCCGGCACAATGTCTTCCCTTGGCGCACTTCGCGTCTTGGCGGTTAAACACCCACCCATCCCCGACCTCCGCGCTCTCTCTGCGACCTCCGCGCCTCCGCGGTTCGTTCCCTCCCCATCCCCGATGCCTTTCACCGATCACTGATCACTGATCACCCGGCACTTCCCCCGGCCCCACCTGTCACCTCTGTTAGAACCTCACCACCCCCATCGCAAACTCCGACTCCCCCCCAAGCACCTCCCTCACATCCCCCACCGCCCCTGTTAGATGGCTCCCCACCATGATCGCCCCCAGCAACGCATCCGCCCGGTCCGGCGAAGCCACCCCGCGCTTCCGCATATCCTCCTTGCTCTCGATCCGCTTCTTCCCGTTCGCCGCATAGCCCAGGTAACGCGTCGTCATCTGCCGGAAGACCTCCGCATCCAGCTCCCCCACATGCACGCTCCCGCGCTCGATCTTCCGAACCCCCTGCAGCCACACCTCCGAAATCAGGTTCGCATAGTTCACCCCATCGCACGCCGCCTGCCCCCCATGGAATTCATGAATGGGAAACCCCTCATCGCGGAAAATATCCACCATCGGCCCGCCCAATCCATCCGCATCCCCCCACGTCCCACCCGGCGGCACCGGCGTGAACGTATTCTCCTTCAGCAACCGGATGAACCGCCTAACAGCCTGCACCCCGTCCTTCTCCCGCCACGCCTGGATGACCCGCACCTCATTCCCCCGTCGGATCGCCAGCACATTCTCATCCCGCCCCCGCGCGAAGTCGCAGAAGGCCGTCACCTCCCCCGCATGCGGACTCCGCGGCTGCAGGTCCAGCGCCGCACGCAGCGCCACCGGCGTGATGATCAGGAACTCCCCGCCCTCCGTGAACTCCCCCAGATGCATCGAGCGATACAAGTCACTCGCCTCCCCGTGGATCTCCCTGTCCCGCTCCCGCTTCCACCCCCCGATGTGCGGGCACTCCGCCGATGCCACCTGCCGCGTCCAGTAGTACTTCCGCAGCGAGTGAAAGCACTCGAAGAACCTCCCATGCGCCGGCCCCGGCGACGAGATGATCAGTTGATACGCCAGCGTGCATCGATCAAATGCCGCCCAAATCGCATCCGGCACCGTCTTCGCCTCGTCGATCAGTAGCATCACCGGATCCACCTCCGCCGAAACCGTGGGATGCCACCCCTCCGCCCGCCCCGCCTCCCGCGAAGAAAAGCCCGTCCCCACCCCGCCCCACGGCGTCTCGATCCGCAACGGCGCCGACCCACGCCGGATCGCACACCCCTCCGGCAACCGCGAAGCCAACGCCGGCCAAGTCTGATTCTGCAGCTGATTGAAGCTCGATGAAGTCGCCACCAACTTCCCCCGCGGATGCCTATGGAAAAACCAATCCACCGCATTCCCCGCGACAACGGTAGTCTTCCCCGCCCCGTTACAAGTCGCCACCGCCGTAGGATACCCCCGCCCAAACGCCTCCAACGCCTCCACCTGCCAAGGGTAAAGCCCGCGACCACGGGCAATCGCCCACTGCCATGGAGTCAGCTTCATAAATAAGGAGCCGCAAGTGGAGCGCAGCGGAAGTGGTCCGGGCCAATTCCTTCATTCCGGACAACCTTACTGTCGCGCGCACTGCAACCGGCCACCATCCCGATTGGTTATTGGTTATTGGTTATTCGCTACCCGCTACCTCTCCTTGCGGCTCGCAGAACGCCCTGCCTTTCCACTGATCACCGATCACTGATCACCCGGCACAATGTCTTCCCTTGGCGCACTTGGCGTCTTGGCGGTTCACACCCACCCATCCCCGACCTCCGCGCTCTCTCTGCGACCTCTCCGCCTCCGCGGTTCGTTCCCTCCCCATCCCCGATGCCTTTCATCCACTATCCACCATCCAATCCTCCCCTCTTCAATCTGCGTCAATCTGTGTAATCTGCGGTTGAAATTCTCCAGCCACCCTAACGCCCCCTGGAATCGAACGGCATCCACCACCATCCTTCCTCGCGCACTTCACGTCTTGGCCGCTCAACAACTCCCCATCCCCGACCTCCGCGCTCTCTCTGCGACCTCTGCGCCTCCGCGGTTCGTTCCCTCCCCATCCCCGATGCCTTTCATCGATCACTGATCACCCGGCACTTCCCGTGCCTTTCACTGATCACCGATCACTGATCACCCGGCACACTTCTTCGCCTCTCCCTCCGGCGCCGTCACCTTCCCCGCGTGCCCCATCACCTGCTCGATCGCCGCCAGCGCCTCCGGCCCCACCGTCAGCTCCATCGCGCTCCCCTTCCTCCCCGCGCCATCATCGGACACCTTGTCCCGCCACAAGTCCGGCCGGCGGTTCTTCAGCCAGAAAATGCACGCCGTCGTATCCGGCGCGTAGTGCTCCTCATACGGCACCGACACCGGCTCCTCCTTCCCCCCGCGCGACATCACCTTCACCGCCTCATGCGTGTAGCCCCGCGCCCGCAGGTACAGCCGGTCCGCCACCTCCGCATCCGCCAACATCTGCCCCCGTCTAACAGCCTCGCCAAACTCCGCATGCTCCCCCTTCCAAGCCTCCATCCTCTCCACCGTCACCCCGAAAAAATCCGCCAACTCCTCCGCCGAAGCCCCCAGCCGGCACAGCTTCTCCACCTGCCCCGCAAACTCCGCACGATACCCGCACGCCTTCCCCCGCAGCGACCGCGAGCCTGCTGACTTCTTCTCCGCCACGCGTGCCATTCATCCTTCGAATGGACCCCACCATCAAGCCCCCCCACTGGCCCCACCCCACAAGCCCGCACCATCACCGCGGCCGGCCTCTCCTTGTGCCCACCCGCGATGGACGCCGAAGGCCCTCGGACTGCTGCGATGATTCGCAGCTCTCGAGTGCACGGTCGAGACCGCCCATCCATTGGACCGAACCGACCCTCTAGGATCGCCTCGTCCCACCAGAGCCGCGCACCTCACCCTCCGCTCAGAAAGCTACGGATCACCGCAGCAGTCCCAGGGCCTTCGGCTTCCATCACGCGCGACCTCTTGGAAACAACCGTCACTTGCCCGCCCCATCATTTACACACCTTTTACCCACCCCACGCCGCTTTCCCTCAACATCCCTTGCCAGACCACATCCCCAACCTCGCATCCCCAACCCCATCCACTCACCACCCCATGAAACCGAATTCCCTCACCCAACTCCTCCTCCTCGCCACCACCCTTCTCGCGTTCACCTTCACCACCCCCACATCCCTCGCCTCCGAGGAAGAATTCGTCCCCCTCGCCTCCATCACCCTCAAGTCCCAGCCAAACGACCATGCCGGCACCGTCATCCTCGATGCCACCCAGCACCCCGACGGCACCTGGCAAAAACTCACCCTCACCGCCTTTGGCAAAACCCACACCCTCCCCCCCGCGCAGCTAGCGCACCTCCAGGACTTCCCCCTCACCGGCATCAGTCTCCGCCAAGAAGCCGGCTACCCCCAGCTCGGCGGCCACACCGTCCACGTCCGCCTCGAGCGCACCCGCCACGACCCCGCATCTAACAAATCCATCCGCGAAGCCCTCTACCTCTCCCTCGCCAAGGACACCGGCAAGCTCGCCATCGCCGCTCCCCGCACGATCCAGCACTGATCCCAACCACGGCACGCCGCACCCCGCGCCCATAAGGAGCAGCGACCTTACTGTCGCTTTGGACAGACCGGCCTCCCCAGCCCAAGGCACCACGCGCGGACGGTCCGGGAACGACCTCCCCAGCGCCCACGCCGCGCCACCCCTCAGCCCGGCGCAAGCTTCGCGTCGCCCCGGGACAAGCCACCACGGCACACCGCACGCCACCGTACATTCATCGTGGTCCGCAATCTCCCCGGCCGTCCGCCCCATCACCGCGGCGCAGCCGCCCTCGGACTGCTTCGCCGCGCTCATGCCGCCGGCCTCTCCTTGTGCCCACCCGCGATGGACGCCGAAGTCCCTCGGACTGCTGCGATCATTCGCAGCTCTCGAATGCACGGTGACGCCCGCACCTCACAACGGCCAAAAGCGACCCTCCAGGATCGTCTCCTCCCACCCTGGCAGCGCACCCCATCCTCCACTCGAAAAGCAGCGGATCACCGCAGCAGTCCCAGAGCCTTCGGCTTCCATCACGCGTGACCACCTTCCACGCACCACTTCTGCAGAATCCCCGGCCTCTCCGGATCCTCTCCAACGCCAACCACACAACATCCTCCAGCCCTCCTCAGCCCTCCCTCACCCTCCCCAGCGCCAACGGCGCGACATCCCTCAGCCCGGGGCAAGCGCAGCGTCGCCCCGGGTCCACCCGCACATAAGGAGCAGCGACCTTACTGTCGCTTTGGACAGACCGGACGCCCCAACCCACCAACCCACCTGTTAGAAAGGTGGCATCGTCAGCGGACCCACCCAATCCAGCCAACTGAACTCCAGCTCCGCCCTCTGCGCTCCCGGATCCACCGCGAGAATCTTCAAGTGCTCATTATTCCCCAGTGAATGCGAACCGCCCATGTGCGATCGCCCCGCCACCGAATAGAAAGTCGACCCATCCCGCTCCTCCGTCGAAACCCTCGCCAGCCGCACCCCGTCCCGCTCCACCTTCGTCAGCTTGTATCCACGATGCGCCTCACCGCGGACCAGCGTCACCCGCTCCCGATCATAGTCGGTGCCACACGACCCAAGCCCTCCCGCCCACGCCAGCATCACCACCGCGGACCCGAAGCGCTTCATTCCTCCCCGCGACACTCTCATGAGAAAGAGCCAACCATAGCGGGCACCCGCAGTCCATCCTCCTCCGCATCCCGCCCGCGCGAGGCACGCGCCCCTCACCCCTCGCCACCCCGGGCAGCTCTTTTCATTTCACTCATCAGCGGCATCTCCTGCCTTCCACGCGACATCCGCAAAAGCCTCCGCAGCGCCACCTCAAGTTCCCCCGGTGGCACGCCCTTCCGGATGCACCTCCGCATCTCACGCTCCAGCCGCGGAAGCCATCGCTCCATCCTCGCCGGCGCCTCCGGGTCTTCCAAGGAAAAGCACGGCGTTTCCCGCAACCAGATGGCATAGCCCGGATGGCGATCATCCCCGTAGTCGGACATCGTCCGGAACCACCCCACCGTTCCCCGCACCGTGCCAGGGTCTCCCGCATTCCCCCGCACGCAGGCGATACAGAGCGAGAAAGTCACCGCAGAATCCGCGACCCGGGCGGACTCGCAACAAATCCCCAGCGAGAAGAGCGGCTCCATGCCATCCACCACCCCGGCGTGGATGACCGCGATCCCCCCGGCACGCATCGCCTCCGCCTCCAGCCGCTCGATCACCGGCTGCCAGAGTTCGCAGAGTGCTGCCTCAAGTCGACCCATTCTCTCAATCACTCAATCACCCAATCTCCAATCCCCTCCGCCACCGCCACCCCAGAAACCCCGCCCAAGCGACAGCGAACACCCCCATCACCAGCCAATGCGCCACCGCCACCTGGATCTGCCGCGGATACCTCTCCCACACCCACCCCTGCGGAAATCGCGGCTCACCCACTGTCGAGATCGGCTCATGGATCCACACCATCTGCCCCGCCGGATACGGCCGTGAACCATCCCACGCCAGATGGACCTGCCCCGCACTCTGCCCACCCATCACGGCCACCCCCGGGCTCCACCACATGAAGCCATCCGTATTCCCCATCGACCGCCCCCACGCCCAAGCAAGGAACCCCAGCACCACGACGCCCAGCCAAAAACTCTTCCAGCGGTAGATCGGGCGCGGGGTCATTAT
This sequence comes from Luteolibacter arcticus, assembly GCF_025950235.1. Taxonomy (NCBI): domain Bacteria; kingdom Pseudomonadati; phylum Verrucomicrobiota; class Verrucomicrobiia; order Verrucomicrobiales; family Verrucomicrobiaceae; genus Neoluteolibacter; species Neoluteolibacter arcticus. The sequence continues at coordinate 79,815 of NZ_JAPDDT010000023.1, forward strand.
CATGTTAGGTCAGGTCGCTGGGACCGCGGGCCGCTGGCCCGCCGAACGGTCCCTGAAGGCTTCACTTACAATTCGGGATCCGCGCAGACCTCTTCGAATCTCCACACAATCCTCTCATTGTCCATCCCCTCCTCACATCCCACCCTCAAGTCTCCGGCATGAAGAAGACCTTCGAGCGATCATGGCCATTGAACTCCTTCACAATCGCACCGATCCATTCCCTATCCCCGTCCGCCCCCTTCACGGTCAGCGGCGTCTTGGATAGCTTCTCCGGCAGGCAGCGCCGGAGGCACTCGATACAGGCGCGGATGACATCCTCCCGCGGATGATCATGTCGTCTCGGCACCGCGAAACCCGTCACATCCATCTTCACCTCCAGCGGAGCACGAGGGTCGCCGAGATCACTGGTGGAAAACCTCACCTTGCATACCGAGGCAAGGTTCAGGTCCTCCGTCGCCTCCTTCGGATTGTCGGTCGGCGGCACGTTCACCAGATTCATGAGGCCCACCGCCGTGGACCCGCCGTGGGCATACCAATGGTGACACGCCACGGGCACGATCTGGATCTTCCCCGATCCCAGGCCATCGAGCGGATGCCACGTTGTCGTCAAAGCAGACTCCCCCGCCATCCCGGACTGGATCATAGCGAACGAGGCGCCGAGGATTGATAATAGCTTCATGGTTATGCTGGATGCCAAAGTGCTTCACCGATCATCTACGCGGGCCGCCTCCGGAGCTATCGGATTCTTTGCGGCCCTCGCGATTCCCGAGCCCCGCATCTCGCCCTTCATCAAGCACCGATTCAAACTCACGCCCCGCGCGTTCCTGCGCGCCGCGACACCGTGCCAAACTGGTCCGCACGCTCCGCATGCGGTCGAAGCACCTCTCAAAGCCGCCGGAAATCCCTCCGCCCCGTAGCCCCTCTCGCCCCCTAGCGGAATGGCTGCGCCATTCCGGCTGGGCGACCTCCGCAATGTATCGCCGCTTCCACTTCTCAATCCAAGCCGCCCCCCCGCAACCATCCAACATCCAACATCCCCTCTTCAATCTGCGTCAATTTGCGTCAATCTGCGTAATCTGCGGTTAAAATTCCCCAGCCCCTTCGACGCCCCCTGGAATCGAAAGGCATCCACCACAGATGACGCAGATGAACACAGATGGGCCAACTTCTGTTAGCTTCCAGAATCACCATCCACCATCCACCATCTCACATCCGCCACCACCTCCGTTTGACGAACCCCAAAACCCGTGTCTGTTAGAAGAAGCCCGGAACAAGCATGTTCGAAGCCCTCAAACAAAGCTGGCGCGACTTCAAGCGCAGCCGCCCCGGCAAGCGCTTCCAGGACCGCTATGAGCGGAATCGCGAAGCCCGCTCCGGCCGCTCCACGTGGACGCGATTCCTCAAGCCCCTCGCCGCCGTCCTCCTCATTGCCGCCGGCATCCTCTTCTGCATCATCCCTGGCCCCGGTCTCCCGCTCCTCGTCATCGGCGCCGGCCTCCTCGCCGACGTCTCCCGTCGCATCGCCGTCGTGCTCGATTGGCTCGAGCTCCGCGCCCGCGCCCTCATCACCGCCTGCCTCCGCTGGTGGTCCCGCGCCTCCATCGCCGCAAAGACCGCCGCCGTCATCTCCCTCGCCACCCTCGCCACTGGCCTGGCCTACGGCATCTTCCCCATCATCACCGGCCCGAGCTGACCCGGGAGCGCCGGTCTTCAGACCGGCCCGAATGGTCCCCCAATGCTCGCCTTCAGTGGCGGAAGTCAGAAGTCAGAGGTCAGAAGTCGGCGGAAGAATGGGAGTGCTCCGCACCAGTCGTCGGAGACCCGGACTGCGCGCAGCCCTGCTGCCGCCGGATGCCAGCAGCCCTGCTGCGGGGAAGCACCCGGGTGCTTCCGTCTTCACCAGCCCAGCGTAGGTAGAAAACCACCAACCAAGCGAAACAGGACGAAATCCAAAGCAGCCCGGAAGACCTCGCCACAGCCCACTGGGAGCGCGGAATTCATTCCGCCCGGACGGCGGGATTACCGAGCTGACAAAGGCAAAATAGATCCCACACCCCCATCAAAAAACCATTTGCGCCCCCACAAATCCATGCGACCTGTAAACCAGAGCCGGACGAGCCGGGCCGATGGATTCAAAGTCACCTCTGAATCCTGAAAGTTTAGAAATATCGCCCGGCTCATTTCGTTGTACGAGACTCGCAGTAGCTGAGTCCACGAAAGGCCGGATCGATCAAGCTTACCGCTGAGGCACAGGGGGCACAGGGGGCACAGGGGGCACAGGGGGCACAGGGGGCACAGAGGCCGCGGAGGATCGCGGAGGATGGAAAGAAGATCGGCTTCATCCCAATCGCCTCCAATCTCTCTGCCCCAAGATCATCTCCTTCTCCGCGTCCCTTTGCGACCTCTGCGTCTTTGCGGTTCCATCCATCGTCCGGAAAACCCCGCCAAAAAAATCCATTTGCACCTCCTCCCATCCATGCGACCTGTAAACCAGAGCCGGACGAGCCGGGCCGATGGATTCAAAGTCACCTCTGAATTCTGAAAGCCTCGGAATTTCGCCCGGCTCACTTCTTAGTACGAGACTCGCAGTAGCTGAGTCCTCGGAAGGCCCGGCTCACCAAGCCCACCGCAAAGCCGCAAAGGTCAAGCACCGCCGCCGGACCATCAAAAGAGATCGGCCTGCCTTTGGCTGTTCCACTGATCACCGATCACTGATCACCCGGCACCTCCTCTTCCCTTGGCGACCTTTGCGTCTTGGCGGTTCAACTTCTCCCCATCCCCGACCTTCCGCCCGCGATCTCCTCCGCGCCTCCGCGGTTCGTTCTCTTCTGCCTTCGGCTGTTCCACTGATCACCGATCACTGATCACCCGGCACCTCCTCTTCCCTTGGCGACCTTTGCGTCTTGGCGGTTC